>JAFCEM010000021.1 GCA_017609145.1 Candidatus Aenigmatarchaeota archaeon
AGATATGTCAGGGAGCAAGGGACCCACGCATCATAGCCAATTAACAGGGGCGAGCCGAATTCTGGCGGTCTGTGACCGCCAGTAGGCGAGCGAACCAATAAACCAATATTTAAAGGTTTTAAAAGTTTCTATTAAGAATAATTGAATGAAAATAAATTATCTCTTTGCTTTGGTAATAATAGTATTGATAGTTTTGGCTATATTCTTTTTGTCAGGCACAGCCAGTGGCAAGTCAAGCTGCCCATGCCCGTCAACATATTATTCAAGCACACCAGACTGTACCGAATGGAAGTATTACTGCACGGCAGTCGAGGTCAAGAGAAGCAGGCAGTGTGACGGTGTCTGGGAATATGAAACAGTGAGCAAGAAGGGAGATAACGATTACTGCTCAAAGAGAAGAGAAGGCTGCACCAGCGGCTGGCTCGGTTGTTCAATGTGCACCTACAATGACTTTGACTGTGACTATGACTATGAATGCGGATATGACCTTGTTTGTGTGGATTCCGCAGGATGCTGCAATTCCGGCGAGTCGTGGGACTTTTACAGACAGAAATGCGTTTCCGGGACTGACGGACCGTCAGGAAAGGATTATCTTTCATGCTACAACAATGACGTCTACTGGTACGAGGATGGCGTGAGAGGCGAAAAGTACCAGGAATGTGGAAACGATTATTGCGAGTCATGGGAATCATGGTACTGCACGGGCTCTGGGAGCAGGGAAAGAAGCAGGATATGCCATGACAAAGGATGCTCTGGAGGCTCTTGTTATGATTACACATGGTATGATTACCAGAGGGAGAGCTGCGGCTCCGGTTACACATGCCAGTCAGGTGTCTGTGTCTATGGAGGTGGAGGCGGAACAGACGGCAACATCGAATGCTGGTCCAATGCCGACTGTGGAAGCAGTGGATGGGCGGGCAGCCAGTACTGTTCGAATGATGATGTTTATCAGAGTATGAGAACCTATACCTGTCACAACCCCGGAACGACAAATTCATACTGCACACATACCGACACTTACAATCTAAAGATAGACTGTGGTGAAGACACCTGTGATTCCTGGGGAAGCTGGTACTGTTCAGGCACTGCACAGAGGAAAAGAGACATGACATGCTATGACCGGGGATGCTCCGCAGGCATCTGCCTCTACAATATCTTCACCGAATCCGAGATGGAAAACTGCCAGCCGGGATATGTCTGCCAGAGCGGTCAGTGTATAGAAGCCGGTCTTATAGAGTGTTATTCGGATACTGACTGCGGCACTGACGGCTGGACAGGAAGCCCGTACTGCACGGGCAATGATGTTTACCAGGAATGGAGAACCTATATCTGCAGCAATCCTAGTACGACAGCCTCATCATGCTCTTATACCGACAGCGCAAGGCTGAAACAGTCATGCCCCACGGGATACACATGCCAGAACGGCCAGTGTTTGGCAGGGATCATACAGTGCTGGTCTGATGATGACTGCGGGACACCCAACTGGTTCGGGAACCTCTACTGCTCATTCGATGACGTTTACCAGTATTTCAGGACATATACCTGTCACAACCCCGGAACCGTGAGTTCTTACTGCACGCATTCAGAGAACCCTGAAATGAAGATAGACTGCGGTGAGGATAGTTGCGACTCCTGGGGAAGCTGGTACTGCTCTGACTCCACCCACAGGAACAGGGATAGGACATGCTATGACAAAGGATGCTCTTCCGGGGGTTGCTTCAACAACAGATGGACTGACACACAGTCCGAAGTGTGTCCGACCGGTTATGTTTGCGAGCACGGGCAGTGTATTTTATCTCCTGCACTAACGCTAACACATTCACCATCAATAGCAAAGGTTGGCGGTTACCACACATATACAGTAACGCATGCTCCTGCAAACTCAGATATTGAAGTGTGGTTCAGCCTTGATAATGGTTCATGGATACCATGTGAGAACCCAGGTCCTGTTATAGGGAGAACCGACAGCAATGGATACTATACCAGGACATTCGGTCCATTGCCCACAGGAACAGAAGGCCATTATGAAGTCTATGCAGTGATAGGGAATAAGGTTACAAATACGATTAACTTTGACATCATTGCAGAGACAACAGTCACCGCACCAGTGCTTTCGCACTTTCCGTCCGTAGTCCAGGCAGGAAAGAATCACAGTTATAGCGTGACCAACGCGGCTCCGGATTCTGACATTGAAGTGTGGTACAGGCTCAACAACGGTCCATGGCAGCCCTGTTATGACCCAGGCTTCGTGATTGGAAAAACCAACAGTAAGGGGTTGTTTTATGGCAGTTTCGGTCCTGTCACGAATGACCATGTCGGCAGCTATGAGGTCTATGCCGTAGTTGCCGGAAAAAAATCCAACCCAGTGACCTTTGAGATTGTCGCTTCCGGGGGGTTGTTACTGTAACACCACCCCCTGTTGTTTCTACACCACTACTTGCACACTCACCTACCTTTTTGAAACTGGGCCAGTATCATACCTATACTGTAAGCAATGCAGCACCCAACTCAGATGTTGAGGCATGCTACATGCGGAACAGCATGCCTGAGCAGTGCATCATGCTTGGCAGGACAGACAAAAACGGATACTTCTCGGCAACATATGGACCACTTCTTATCAGCCAGATTGGACATTATGATGTTTATATAAAAGTTGCCGGTGCGAAACCCAATCCCATATGGTTCAATCTAATGCCTATAGCGGGCTGATTGCTGTTTCACTGAATTTCTGAATTTCATAGCGTATTTAAAATATCTGCCGATATATTTTACTATGCTGCACTACATGCTCCTGCTCGGAATTCTTCAGGGAATTTTTGAGTGGTTTCCTATCTCCAGTGAGGGGATCGTTGCCCTGTCGAGCCAGTTCCTCGTATTGGGGTTCAACCCGGTGGACATAGCCCTTTTCCTACACTTGGGCACGGTTTTCGCCATTCTCGTGTACTTCAGGAAGGACTGGGTTGAAGTTGCGAGGCTCAAGAGACCGCAGCTGCTTCGCTTCCTGGTGATAGCCACGCTCATGTCCGTGGTGATAGGGTTCCCGCTTTACACCATAATTCGTAATGCGGTTGTTGGTGTTTCGCTGCTGGTAATCATGGGCTTCGGCCTGTTGCTTACGTCATGGTTTCACAAATCGAAGATAACACTCGGGACAAAGGTGAGCAGGCTGGCGGTGATTGCGGGATTCCTTCAGGGTATGGCTGTGATACCGGGTCTTTCCAGGTCCGGTGCCACGATTTTCGGCCTCTCCCTCAGCGACCTGAGCCCGTCCAAGATACTCAAGCTCTCATACATGATGTCCGTGCCCGTGATACTGGGTTCGACATGCTTCCTTGTTATCAGCAACCCCGTACTGGTCACAGGATGGCCCTCCTTGATAACGAGCTTCATGGCAGGCATGTTCACACTGTACCTTGTCATGAGAATAAGCAGGAAAATGAACTTCTACAAATTCACCCTGATATTCGGGCTGCTTTGCTTCCTGGGAGCATTTGTGATGATTCTGTGATTATCAAAAACATTTTAATGGTCCGGGACAATTATATAACATGAAAAGATAGGCGATCTTCCGGATGTCATATTCTCGTCCGCGTTCTTCCTTATCCTATTAACAGTGATAATAACACCTATACTGTTTACGCTGATCCTGAAGAACAAGAAAATCCTGGTTGAAAGCGCTGGGAGAGAGATTGGCCCTGCCTTTTGCCTGTTTTTGGGTGAACCTTAGCTTTTTGAGGCAGTGGTAGCGCCCGTAAAAAGGCTCAGGCATTTGAACTCCCACGGGCCGAAGCCCACCGGCTGTTTGTAACCACAGAAGGCAAATCAGGCAATCTGGAGAATGTCCTTGCCTGTGGTTTTTGCTCGTCAGCTTTTTGCAGAAGCGGTTAGCTCTAAAAAGCTGACACTCCAAGCCGGCGCGTTAACCATTCCGCCATCCCAGCATGTTTTGTTTGATTGTTTCAGTTGCGCTTCTGACTGTTTCATCTATACCCTTGATTGTTTCATTGCTGCTCCTATCCCCGCCAACCTTTGCAGCGCAGCGCTTGCAGAGCCCGGTTTTGCTGTTGAAACATTTCGAGCATACAATTGCGCCGCACATGCTGCACGAGTATGCAGGGTCGGCAATGCCTCCACATATAGAGCATATCCCCTTCAGCCGCATGATAATAGATGCAAGCTTATA
This sequence comes from Candidatus Aenigmatarchaeota archaeon, assembly GCA_017609145.1. GTDB lineage: Archaea > Aenigmatarchaeota > Aenigmatarchaeia > QMZP01 > QMZP01 > JAFCEM01. The sequence goes on from JAFCEM010000021.1 coordinate 4,184, forward strand.
TTTAAAACATTATTATAAACCAAACAAACAACCAATATGAACAAACACTGAAGCTGGTTGTGCCATATTTGCTGCTTTAGATTCTGGCAGTACCTCATCCACAGAGTTCCAGATAGTAATCTTTTATAAAACCTTGTCCAAGTATTATGCTATGGATTCTATAGTTGTTGAAAAGCTGACCAAAAAATTCGGGGATTTCACTGCAGTCAACGGCATATCGTTCAGTGTCAGAAGCGGCGAGCTTTTCGGCCTGCTTGGACCGAATGGCGCAGGCAAAACAACAACGATAAATATGCTTTCTACGCTGCTGGAGCCCACGTCGGGCAGGGGCAAGGTTGCAGGGTTCGATATCCACGAAAAAAGGGACGATGTCAGGAAAAACATAGGTATAGTCTTTCAGGAACCCGCTCTTGATGGCGAACTCACCGGAAGAGAAAACCTCGAATTCCATGCCATGATGTACGGCATGGACAAGAAGGAGAGGCGAAACAAGATTAATGAGGTGCTTAAGATAGTGGAACTTGGCGACAGGGCAGACGTGGTTGTAAACAATTATTCGGGTGGGATGAAGCGCAGGCTCGAAATCGGGAGGGGTCTCATACACAAACCAAAGGTGCTTTTTCTTGACGAACCCACGCTCGGGCTCGATGCCCAGACCAGAAGGCGGATATGGGAATATATCAGAAAGCTCAGGGATTTCGGCGTGACCATAATACTCACGACCCATTACATGGAAGAGGCAGACAGCCTCTGCGACAGGGTTGCCATAATAGACCGGGGCAAGATAGTGGCCCTTGACACACCCGAAAAACTCAAGGACATGCTCGGGGGTGATGCAATATCACTGGAAGTGGGCAAGAGATGTTCTGGTTTCATAAAGGAACTGGAAAAGCAAAAATGGGTCAAGACCGTAAAAAAGCATGACAGCACCGTGACCCTTACCACGGAGACAGGAGAGAAGAAGATACCCGAGATATTCAGGATTGCACAAAAGGCAAAGACAGAGATAGAATCCGTAAAGTTGCACAAACCGAGCCTGGAGAACGTCTATCTCCATTTCACCGGAAAGACCATAAGGGAACATGAGCTCGGCCAGCGTGACAAGAACAAGGCAATGATGGCCAGAAGGAGGAGATTCCATGGTTAGCTTCAAGGCCATATACATAATGTGGCTCAGAGACATGAAGAAGTATCTCAGGGCAAGGTCCAGGATTATCGGTTCGCTCATAATACCTCTGCTCTTCCTTGTTTTTCTTGGACTGGGATTCAACAACATGATTGGCGGGGTCATGCCAGGCATTGACTATACCAATTTCCTTGTGCCCGGAATAATAGGCATGTCTATGATATTCAGCTCCATGTTCGCGGGCATATCGGTTCTCTGGGACAGGGAGTTCGGCTTCCTGAAGGAAATTATGGTGGCGCCGGTTGACAGGGTGTCCATAATACTCGGCAGGATAGCCGGCGGTGCCACGACAGCGATAATACAGGGGATTCTTGTGCTGGTGATAGCCATAGCAATAGGTTTCATCACAACCAGCATATTCTCTGTGCTCCTGTCCATCCTCTTCATGCTTTTCATAGCATTCACTTTCATAGGGTTCGGTCTGATACTGGCTTCGAAAATAAGGGACATGCAGGGATTCGGCATGATAATGAACATGGTAATATTCCCCCTCTTCTTTCTTTCTGGTGCCCTGTTCCCCATTGACGGTCTGCCTTCATGGATAACCGCGATTTCCTATGCAGATCCCCTGACTTACGGGGTGGACGGATTGCGCGGGGCACTGATAGGAGCATCCACATTCCCGCTTCTGATAGACATAGCAGTTCTGATAGGCTTCTCGATAGTCATGGTTGCCCTGGGCTCATACCTTTTTGACAAAAGCGATGCTGTCTGAGATAGTATAATTTTCACTGAGTGTTATAATGGAAAGGAAAACATTGGGTTTTCTGGTTGTCGCAATAGTTTTGTTATTCCTTCTCATATCATACCGACCAGAAACCAAATTTACCAGCGTATGTTTCTCTAATGTGTGTATTACAGCAGAGATAGCGGACACGCCAGCGAAACATTCGCAAGGGCTCATGTTCAGGGAAGAGCTGGAAGAAAATGAGGGCATGCTTTTCGTATTCGGTTCAGAGGGAATCTATCCATTCTGGATGAAGAACACGCATATACCGCTCGACATTATATGGATTGACCGAAATTCAACCATTGTCCATGTAGAGCATGCTGTGCCATACACTGGTAATTACCTGTTGTACTCTTCGAACATGCCAGCAAAATATGTTATCGAAATTAAAGCCGGTTTTGTTGAAAACAATAAAATCAATCTTGGAGACAAAGTTAGTATTGAATTATAAGCCGGCTAAACCAATTATAGTCATGGAAAAGGCTGTACTTTTTTTGTCTGTCATTACTGGTTATAGCATTAGTTCTGGTCAGCGAATAATTCATATGTAGCATAAAAATCAATAGAGGATGCTCATTTAAATAGATATTGTCAAACTTCTAGATAAACCCCATCAAGCCAGAAATCAAAAACTGGGCTCCCCACGCCATTGTAACTACGCCCATCATAGTCGCAAGAAGCTGCATTCCTCCTAGACCGAGGAATTTCCTTATCCTTACTGCGAAAAGCAACACCATAAAAGTGATTAAAAGGGCGGTCATTCCGGCAAGTATCGTGGTCACCAATCCTATGCTCTTCACGAGGATTATCGTGGTCATTATCGTTGCCGGACCGCTTATGAGGGGAGTGCCCACGACGACCGCTATCTCGCTGACTTCCCTTTTCTTCGTGAGGGATATGCCCATCACCATCTCGATGCCAAGGATGAGAAGGATTATGCCCCCTGCTATTCTGAAGCTGTTCAGGTCAACGCCAAGGAACTGGAAAACCAACTCGCCGCCAAGCGCGAACAGCAGGAATATGAAAATCGCAACGATGGTGGACTTCACTGCTATTTCCTTAAGCTCCTTTTTTGATTTATTTTTTGAGAGCGAGACCAAAGCGGAGAGGCTGACCACGGGGTCCATTATCACCAGCAGCAGTATGAATGCCTCAAAGAACTCCATCATTTCTATCTAAAATAATATATTACACGAACGGGTTATTAATTTTTTGCCTGGCGGTGAGCATCGTCGCACTGTTTTCCTTATATATTATTTTCGTTCATATAAATGTTTTAAACCATATTCTCCGTAAAACTACAAAAATAGCATAGGAAAGATTAGCCTTGGTAATTAATTGATTTTAAGATTTTGAATTATTTAGACCTGTTGAGTTTTTTAACTTCCCCAAGGCTCTTCTTCCCACCGCTGATAATCAGCATGTCTTCTGACTGGATTCTTTCTTTCATATTTGGCTGATATGACCACACATCTTTTCTTTTCAGACCAAGTATGTTCACACCATTTTTTATTATATCTTCCATAGTTTTTCCATTCATTTTTGATTCCTTTTTAATCTTTATGTAATCCACATTACTTGCTGCCGTCTTGAGTGCTTCACTGACTGTTGGGTGTAGTGGTATCCCTTTGGTTATGATATCGGTAAGGGAGTTCACTGCGTTTGCTATATCCGCCACTGCCGATGCTACTCTGATTACTGATGTCAGACCAAGTGCTTCTTTCGGATTGGAAGCAGCCAACATACATTCGGTTTGTATCTGATATTCTTTTATGTCCATTTCCTCTGCAAGTTGTTTTACCTTCTCTGCGAGCTTCTTGTCTTGTAATAATAGTGCCGAGAAACCAATATCTATTGCCAACCCAGACAGGTTTTTCATCTCCACTATCAGGTCTATGACATTCCTTCTATTATCCAGTATGTCCTTCAGTATTTCCTTTTTCTGCATATGCTGAGATTCACCTCCATATTATATTATAACACCTGCTATAATGAATAACAGGAATATGCCTATGAAATCCCCGACACTTGTCAGGATGGGTATGACCAAATTATCGGGGTCTATGTCCTTATCATATGAAATATAGCTAATTATTATTGATAAGAATGATAAAATTACTGTTGTTGAAAAACCAGCCAAGAAAATAATAGTTGTGAATGCCAAGAGAGTGGCTGTGCTTGCACCTACCGCCATATTGAAGAACCATGCTATTATTCCAAAGGCGATGAAAGACAAGATTGCTGTTATATAAGTTGCTGATACATTCCTATTCAGGGTCTTTGTGGTATGCAGTTTCGGGTGTATGAGGCCAAGATGCAAGGCAGAAGATATCCTGCATGACAACACTGACATTATGGCTCCGTTCATCTGGTTAAATGAAGGTATTATTATAAGAATGCCTGGTAGAATATGCAAGAAGTCTTTATTTGCGTGCAAAATTAATCCTGCAACCAAGCTAATTATTGCAGCTAAAACGAGTGTGGGGATGCTCTCTTTCAGAATACTCTTCAATGAATTCATCATATACCTAACCCTATAGCCAAATGTACTATTACAAAAAGGCAAAGAATAGTTAATATATCACCCAATGTTCCTATGCTTGGGGTAGTGACATCATCGGGGTCCAGCCCCTTTGTATAGCTTACAAAAGAGATAAGCGTAGCCAGTCCTATTAAGATAACACCTGATGTCACTCCTGTACCAAGGGATATAAACATGAATGCCCATATGCTTATTGAGCTTATGTTCATCATAATACAGAGCATCCATGCCATTAATGCCAAGATAATAGACATGAAAAAGCTCAGGATTATTGATGCATAAATATTAGTTTTTAGCCCCCTCGTAATTTTGTATGGTCTTATAAATCCAAGATGCATACTGGATGTAAGCCTCGCACCAAAGGCAGAACTTATATTCCCTCTCATATCAAGAAATCCTGGCACAAGTATAAGCAAACCAGGCAAGAGTTCTATCTTTTCCAGCACCCAAACCAACAAACAGCCTGCAGCCAACTCAATAACAGCAAATATGACTATTATGGGTGCAGTCTCTCTTATAATTCTGAAAATAGACCTTGTGGGCATTGAATCACTATTCATATTTGTTTTCTGATTAAATAAAAGGAATATTACTATTGGTTATAATTTTATATGACATGACAACATTAAATTAATTATGAATATAATCATTACAATATTGTTTGTACTGTTATTTGCTTCTGTACTCTCTTTGTTGGGCAGAAAAATCAAGATTCCAACCGTAGTTGTCCTGATTTTATGCGGATTGCTAATAGACATTCCTTTAATAAAAAATTCTCTTATCGAGCCAAATACCCAGTTTATTTTCGGTCTCGGAGATATTGCCCTAATTTGCTTGATGTTTTTGGCTGGCATGGAAAGCTCGTGGAGCAAACTCATCAAGGAAAAAAAGGATTCCATATTCATTGCTGTTTTTGCCGCAGGTGTTCCACTTCTGCTTGGGTTTTCGGTGTTTTTAATCTTGGGGTTCCCGGTGATGACATCGTTTATAATCGGTATATGCATGAGCATAACTGCAGAGGCTACAACAGCTGATGTGCTCTTGGATATGAAAAGAATAAAAACCAGAGTAGGTGCGGCCATAATGGGCGCGGGAATCAGCGATGATATTCTCGGACTGTTTCTTTTCACTGTAATAGCATATGTATTTAACGGGTTTCAAATACAGGATAATCTCTTAATAGTTGCTGCGATTGTCGCATTTTTCGCAGGTGTTCTAGTTCAGAAACACATAGGAAGAGAACACCAAGCAGTTAATGGCTTGGAAAAGATATTAATTTGGGCAATAGTGCCGTTTTTCTTTGTTTCTGTAGGTCTTTATTTTGACATAGGTTCCCTGACATTGAATCCCCTGATGATTTCAATCATCATAATAATTGCTATAACCGGCAAACTGATTGGCACCCTTTTGACAAAACCTTTCACGAATTTTAAATGGAGACAGCTTTACTTGATAGGATGGGCTATGAATAGCAGGGGTGCTGTAGAAATTGCACTGGCTCTTATAGCATTCAGGAGTAATCTCATATCTATTGAATTATATTCAAGCCTGGTTATTATGGCATTAGTTACTACATTCATATTCCCTTTCGTCATCACAAAAATGATTAAGAAAAACCCAAAGATAATGAATTAATCCTGTTGCAATCATACAATATTTTAATCAACCAAACCAAATACTAATATGCCAAAAACCTTGCTACTTTGTCATGCGGACTGTGACGGGATATGCGCCGGGGCCCTTGCACTGGCGCGCTTTCCTGGCTCGGACATGTTCTTCACGAAGCCGGTGTCCCTGCTCCACGACCTCAGGGAACAGGCGGTCAACAGTGGCACGGGGTTTGGGCGCATAGTCATATGCGACATAGCGCTCACCAAAAGGGACGCGCCCGCGATAGTCAAGGAGCTCGCCGAACTGCACAGGCATGGGACCGAAATCATGTACTTTGACAATCATCCCCTCCCCAAGACTGTCAGGAAGAGCCAGCTCTCGTTCATAAAAACACCCCTGCTCGTAAGCGATGCGTGCAGCTCGGAGCAGGTCTACAGGCATTTCCAGAAGGAGCTTCCCGAGGAAAGGGTCTGGCTTGCCATATACGGGGCAATAGGAGACTACAAGGACAAGACCCCGTTCGCAGAGAAGGCCATGCTTGACTGGGACAAGAGGACCCTGTACTTTGAGGTATCAACTCTTGTGATGGGAATAAAGAACGACGAGTTCGGTACCTATGATGCCAAGAGGATGATAGCCCGTACCCTTGCGAAAGGGAAGAACCCCTCTGACATACCAGGGATTGTGCAGAGCGCAAAGGACGCGGTGAACAGGGAATTCAGACTGTACGAATTTGTTAAGAAGAAAGCCCAGTCGCTCGG
>JAFCEM010000096.1 GCA_017609145.1 Candidatus Aenigmatarchaeota archaeon
AGAACGTGATTGAAGTTTTCAGCAAGGCATATGTTGGTGGTGTGGGCTCTGACACAATCCTCAAACGCATATTTGACACTGCATATAGCATGAACAAAATGCCGATGCTCCAGGAAGTCAAAGCCATCCTTGATAGTTCCATGAGAGGCAAATATAACATGCGCGGCAGGGAAATGCTTTGGAAACAGTCGGCCATGCGGATGATAGAATTCATGAATTATGGTAGTACCGGGAAAATGTACAATGTCGATGACGCAGATGACATCGAACCATTGTTCAATGATTATGTGATATTCGAACTTGGCGGTCTTGCCAATTCAAATGACAAGCGGTTTTTCACAGAGATCATAACCATGTGGTACACCCTTTATCTTGAACATAAAGGCATCGAGGATGAACGCCTCAAGCATGTCTTGCTCTTTGAAGAGTTTCATAACATTGTAGAAAATTCCAAGAAAGACGACCTTATCCAGAAGATATTCAGAAGTATCCGTAAGTACGGCACCGGCATGATCGCCCTTGACCAGACACCCAGCCAGATTCCCAATCCAATCTTTGAGAACATGGGAACCAAGATCACCTTTTCCCTTGACCACTCTGCAAACGTAAAAGCGGTTGCAAACGCGATGTTCATGGACAAAGATCAACAAAAATTCATCGGCCTTTTGAGGGTTGGTGAATCGATTGTCAGATCAAAAGAACGTCACCCTTATCCCTTTCTGGTAACGGTTCCGTTTCCCGGAAAACTCGCTCACGTCTCAGATCAAGAGATAAAAGAGCATATGAAACCGTTCTTACAACTTTCCATAATCAACAGGCAAGAACAAAGCCGTTGCCCACCTCTCCAACCTTCTCCGGGTTATGAATATCACCCCACTGGCGGAGAGCTCATCCTACTCCAGGAGATTGTAATCAACCCTTACCTTGGCACTGATGAGAGATACCGGAAGCTCGGATTAAGCTCCAGGCAGGGCACTGAATTTAAACATAAACTGGTTGATAGCGGCTACCTTGTCCCTGCCCAGGTTGACCGTAAAAAACTCTTTGAGCTCACCCAAAAAGCCAGAAACTTTTTAGCTGTAAAGAATATCAAGATACCGCCTCAGCCCCGTGGCGGTATCGAGCATAACTATTGGCTTGAAAAAATCAAAGAGCACTTTAAAAAGAAAAGCTTCACCTTTAAGGAGAAAGACAACATCGACCTTGTTGTCATCCACCTGAAAGGCACAGAGGAAATCACGACAGCCATCCAGGTCGAAACCGGTAAATCCAATATCAGGAAAAACATCAAGACCTTGCTCAGGCAAGACTGCAATACCCTCATAATGATTGCCACGAACAAACAGGCTGAACTTAAAATCCAAAACATACTTAGCACCGTGAAACTCCCTGGCAAGGAAAAGATTCAGATATATTGGGTCAAAGATTTCCTCTCCAAAATTTCCATATCACAGTCACACCCGAACACTGCAACACGCAGTCAATACATCCCGGCTGATAACCCAAAAGCAACATTGAAGCCAAAAAGCTCTCCGTTGTGAAAACCTCAAGGAGAGCGCCTGTATAAACCTGACTGGTCACGGTTGGGTTTTTTTAATTAGCTGTATCTATGCTCTGTGATTTCAACCCTAACCCATATTTATTTCTACAGAAAGGAGGTGTTTTTTATGCCTGTAAATTTCTTCAAGACCGAGCTGCATAAGCTCCAAGACAGATTCAATAAGACCTTCGGGACCATGGTTACATGCGACCTGAAGATAAGGCAGAAAACTATTCTAAAAATTGCCGGACTCGGACTTCTGGAAAGAAAGATCAGCACCGCGAACAAAGACTCGGTACGGGCCGAAATCCGGAAATTCGTAAAAACAAAAAACAATCTTAACCGCTTTTTCAACTCAATCGAAAACCATCAAAAAGAAAGGAGGAATCATGCCGAGCCAAAACACCATGTTGATAGAACGGGCAACCCCAGACCAGAAGGCGGAAGTGTGTCAACATTGCGGCAACATCTATAAGGTCGTCTGGATAAAAGAGGGTGATGACTACAATGATTTCGGTATGCGTCAT
>JAFCEM010000097.1 GCA_017609145.1 Candidatus Aenigmatarchaeota archaeon
GTGAGCTTACTTAGGATTGGGATAGGTAAAGAAAGAGTTGGAGGAGCATGCTTATCATAAAGGCTACCACTCCGGCTACGTCCCACTTATCTTGGGTCCCCTTAAAGTGCTCTATATCCTTCCAGTTTCCTTTTTCCCATGCCCATCTCCTTCCTTTTGTTCCTAAGATGAAGGCTATTATGATACCTGCTATTGGGATGATTGTTAGGAAGGATATCCAAACCCTACATCTTATTCCCCAGACCCAGGTGAGGAAGAATGCCCCCCAGCTCCACTTGTCCAGGATGTGCTTGTTCCATCTATCTTCCCTTAAGTATTTATCTTTGTCCATACTTAGTCCTCCTTCTTCCTTATCTTATGCTTGGTCTATGGGTAGGAAGAGGTAGTAGTTCCAGCAGGAGAAGCTTCCTAGTCTCCATTTTGCAATCTCAAACTTAACACCTCTATATTCTCCATTCCAGGTTTCTTTGTGTCTTAGTTCTTTTGTGCCCATTACTTATCCCCTTTTATAAGTAGTTTCTTATTACTCTTCTGTTGTTGGCTTCATAATAGTACATTGTCCTTTCTAGATGTTCATCCTCTTCCCAATGTTCGACCATTGGTAGGTCTCCAAATCCTATTACAATCTCGTAGCCACACTTTGGACACTTGTAGAGGTCAGCGTCCCAGAGTTGGTAGGGTTGGGGCCCGGATTTGTCGGAGGGATTGAACATATCAAGCAGTCCTATTCCATTCTCCTTTGGTTTTAGTTCACACTCACACTTTGCACAGACAGGTCTATGCCTCATTTTATTCCTCCTTATGGTAGTTTCTCTGTCCCATCGTCTCGGGTACCTATTGGGTGGTAGTTTGGAAGTCTTATGCGTACAGGAGTTCGTCTTTAATATCTTCCCAAGCTTCTTCCAGGCGTTCTACCATCTCATTTAGGATTTCATCTGTAGCGTGCTCTGCATCTTCCTCATTAAGCCTTGCTTGCCAGACTATCATTGGGGCACCTCCTTTATTATTTATTTGTTAGGGTACTTAGTTCCTTTGTGTCTATTGCCTACTCCTTTTATTTTCTTACTAAACTTTCCCTGTTTTTCTTTTAGGGGAGTTACCACTATTATGTGCTTCTCGCAGTTAGGGCAGTAGTAGGTATCAGTGGTGGGTTTGCCTCCTCCAAAGGAACCTCCGGTTCTTACCATGCACTTACCACAGGTACAGGTTACTGTTCTAACTCCTACTAGCATTGGCTTATCCCCTGCAAGTACTCTAGCATCTCTTCTCTGGTTCTAAAGTTTACTTTTTGCTGGTCTTTGTCTTGGTATGGGTAGAAAACCTTCCAGGATTTGCTTTTGCCAAAATAGCAGAGGCTGTAGGTTACTTGGTTTTTTAGGGTAACTAAGAGGTGAGGGACTCCTTTGAAGGACCACCTAAAGTAATAATCTTCTGCTATGGGTTTTATACCCTCTATTAGTTCCTGGTATCTTATGGGTACCCCTTTTAGTCGGTAGTTTTTCTTATAGGTTTCCAACATTTTCCTGCCTCTCGTTAGAATACTCTTCCTATTACTCTCATGTCTTTGGTTATTGGAGTATGGATTAAGGTTTGTGGGTCTATAGGTTCCCAGGGTTGGCCATCTGACCACCTTTGGAAGGTATACCTGTTGTCTATAAGGAGTACTTGTTTACCGTTAGGATAGGTTACTTTTTGGATAACCATTTTGGGTTCCCCCCTTTCAGAGTAGTTCTTCTATCTCGTAATCTTGGACACCTATTGGGTAATAGCCTGGAAACTTTACGTAGTAAGGATAGATGCTTTTCCCTCTGTAGGCAACAAGGGCCTGTTGGGGGTCTACTATTTCTCCTACTTCTCCTACCTCAAAGACTCTCGTTCCGTGCCTGAAGGTTTTAACTACTCTAACCTTGGTTCCTTCATACATTGGTTTACTCCTTTCCAAATAGGAACTTCTTCCTCATCCTTTCCGTTGTTTCTGGGTCCTTCTCTCCGCACTCATAGCATAT
>JAFCEM010000098.1 GCA_017609145.1 Candidatus Aenigmatarchaeota archaeon
AGAATGAGGTGATTCCCCATTCGTAATCCGAACGGTCATGGTAGTGTGTACAAGCTAAAAGGACGCCGCCGCAGGCCCTGGGTGGCTAGAATAACTACCGGCTGGACTGAGGACGGCAAACAGCAGCGGCAGGTGATAGGGTATTTTGAGACTAAATCAGAGGCCATGGATGCGCTTTCCCTGCACCATGTTAATCCTGTTTCGCCTAAAGCCGGGATAACACTGGGAGAATTGTATCAGGAATGGTCAGAAGGAAAGTACAAGTATATCTCCAGGGCAACAAGAAATAACTACAAAGCTGCCTGGAAATACATAGAAAAGCTGGAAAAGGCAAAATTCAAGGAATTAAGGACGTCTCATTGGCAGAAAATTATAGATCAGAATGAAGAGACATTAAGCCACTCCAGCTTAAAGAAGATTAAGGGTTTAATTGTTCTGTTGTACAAGCACGCTCTCCAGAATGATATCGTTAATAAAAATTACGGCGAATTTGTTGCCCTGCCAAAAGAAGCCAAGAAAGAGAAGGAAATCTTTACCGACTTGGATATAAAAACCATGTTTGACCATGCAGAGGCAGTCCCCTGGGTGGACACGATCCTGATTATGATCTATTCGGGGATGCGCATATCTGAGATGTTGCAGCTCACCAAATTTAATGTAGATCTAGATAAACAACTTATCACCGGCGGGATTAAGACTGAAGCCGGCAGGAATAGGGTTGTTCCGATTCACCCCAAGATTTACCCGTACATAAAAAAATGGTATAACCGGAACGGTGAGACGCTGATCTGCCGGGAGGACGGAAAAGGAATGTCAGCAAAATACTATAGGGAGAAAAAGTATTATCCTGCGCTAGAACAATTAGGGATACGGAAACTGACACCCCATGCCTGCCGTCATACTTTCGCGAGTATGCTGGCCGAAGCTAAAGTTGATACTTTGCATATCCAGAGGCTGATCGGCCATGCGGACTATGCTTTTACCGCGAACACATATACTCATTTAGAAGTCGAAAAACTAAGGAAAGCTATCAGTAATATTTAGCTACAGCCAACGCACAGCCAACAAAACACCTTAAAAGACTATGACTGCAGGGTGTCCCTCTTCCCTCACATTCAAGAGGTCGCAGGTTCGAAACCTGCCGCGCCCACCAAAAAAAGACACCTGAAAACCCTGCAATATCAGCACATTGCAGGGTTTTTCTTTCATCGCTTCTCGCCTATAAAAATCGCTGGAAATCGGGAAAAATCGTGGCGGTAGCCAACACACAGCCAACAAATTACCTCTGCGTAAAGCAGAGGTTTTGGTTGACAAAACCGTGTCAACTATTTTGTTATTTTACCCTCATTTTGTCAACCAAAAATCCAAAGGGTAAACCCTTACCCACCCTTAAAACTTCGCTCTCAGGGCCTTGTGCTCGATGGTTTTCTGGGCAAAGAGGAGAATTGGCTATGCACTAATGCTTTGTTTAAGATTTATGGGTTCTGGACATTTTACAAGGCCACTGTGCACTTTCCTATGGCACTCAATGCAAAGAAAAACGACCCGATAAGGTCGTTCATAGTCTTCGTGATGCATATGTTTGCTTTCTTTGCCACACAATTGGCAAGGAGGATATTCTATATCATTATTTTTAATAAAATAACTTGCTTTTCTTTCAGCTGAACGTATTATCCTGTAATGCTCTTTGTTTCTTTTTATCCATTCTGCAAAGTACTTTCTAAAATATTCCTTGTTCCCCTGAAAATAATCTTTATGATAATCCGGATGTTCCTTTCTCCATTTTCTCATAGCATTTTTAACAAGTGCAATTCTCTTGGGCCATGAAGAAAGGCTTTTCCTCGCCTGGTACCTACAGGCATTACAAACATTGCGCCTACCATCTTTTGCTCTTTTATCTTTTTCAAACCTTGAAAGAGGCTTCATCTCCCCGCATTTAATACATCTTTTTGTATTCATTGTTTCTGCTTTGCTCCTCCTTCCAGTGCATAAATATCCTCGTT
>JAFCEM010000022.1 GCA_017609145.1 Candidatus Aenigmatarchaeota archaeon
GCTAAGTGCGATATATAACAGTGCAGAGCCGAGACCTGAGAGTATGAAGATTAAAAGATACCATCTCCAGCCCATGGCTCTTTCTATTACCACCCCGAACATGAAGAGTATAAACATGTTTATTGTAATGTGCCAAAAGGAGCCGTGAAGAAACATATATGTGAAGAACTGCCAGTACTGCCCTGCAAGGGCATATGTCGGTATTAGCGAAAATGTTTCAGTGAATCCTGGGATTATTTGCTGTAGGAAGAAGACCACAATACATGCAATAATAATGGTTATTGTAACTCGCATAAGAATATAATTGTCAGCAGTTTATTTATTTTAAGCATGTTTGGGTTTCTTCCCTTTTTTGTATCTCTTCCACAAGTGCCTGATTATAATGAGCACCACAATCAGGGTTATGAGACTCGTAATCATGTTTGTTATTCTGGGATCAGGATAATTCAGAAAAACCTCTTCCTGTGACTGCTCGTTTTTTAATGTGGGACCTATATAATCCATCTTAAGATAACCAGAGCCCTGCGTCAAAAGGGGAAAGTCAAATGTTGTATATTTGCTCGCCTTAAGCTGACTTATATAATCAATACCCACTACACTGCCACTTATCACAAGCGTTGCCTCAACTGATTTGGCATCCGTGCTGCCCTTGTTTGCAACTTTTATCTTCAGTTTGTTGCTGTCAAAATCAGTTTCTATGTCTATTATCTCAAGATTTATCGTACCAGTAACAGGTATTCCTATATCAACTATCCGTTCCATTGCGGTATTGTTCTCGTCTTTATATGAAAGTGTGAGGGTTGCTGAGTATGTCTGGTATTCTGCATTACTGTCAATGCTCATGTTCAGTTCTGTATGGGCTGTGACTCCGGGTTCTACATCACCGATATAAACAAGGCCTCCGGAAAGCACAGGCATTATATAGCTTGAACTTGAATTTATCATGGCCTTGACATTCCTCGCTGTTCCTGTGCCCACGTTTTCAAAGTTTATTCCAACATTAACCATTGAACCCGGCGCCATGTCTTGGGGTTCGGTATGAATAGACATTACCACGAGGTCTGGTATACCATTCACTCTTATACTTACACTGTCTTCTATATAGACATCCTCCTGACCTGACGGGTATATCCTGAATTTTAGATTATAATCACCGGTAAGCACTGATTCATTGACAAAAAGTTTATAGGATGTTTTAACCGATTCCTTTGCTCCTATCTTGTTAAAGAATTTTGTCCTGTTTTCGCCAGGCAGGAGCTTAAATGGTTCGTCATCAATTATCTCGATAATCCTCTCATTAGCATCGGCATATCCATTGTTCTGGATTTCTATTTGTATGTCAAAATTGTTTCCAGGCTCTACCGGGTAAGGCATCTGATTGGTAAGAACAACAGCCAAACCGGATGAACCGGTAATGGAATCCGCGCTAACAAACACAAAGCCCAAAAAAAGGGCAAGTGTCAGACCGAATAGAATTTCTTTTTTCATTTTTCACCACCTATAATTTTACCATCTTGTATTTTAATAATTTTGTTACATACATTGCCGACTTTAGGGTCGTGCGTCACTACTATTACTGTATAGCCATGCTTCCTGTTAAGCTCCTTTATGAGCTGAAGTATTATCTTGGATGTCTTCATGTCAAGGTTTCCCGTGAGCTCGTCTCCGAGAATGATTTTTGGGTTGTTTGCAAGGGCCCGTGCAATTGCCACTCTCTGCTGCTCACCACCTGAAAGTTCTGAGGGCCTGTGGTCGATCCTTTTTCCAAGACCGACCAATTCAAGGAGATTCTTTGCTTTCTTTTCAGCCTCGTCCTTGGGTTTTCCCAGCAACCTTATGGCAAAGGCAACATTCTCCATCGCCGTGAAGCTGTGCACGAGATTATACTGCTGGAATACGAATCCTATCTTTTTTCCCCTGACCTCCGCAAGCCCATCTTCATCAAGTTTCTCTGTTTCCACTCCGTCTATGAAAACCTTACCTGAGCTTGGTTTTAGAAGGCATCCTATCACGTCAAGCAGTGTTGTCTTGCCGCTTCCGGAAGCTCCCATTATAGCAACCATATCCCCACTTTTTATCTTCAGATTAATGTTGTCAAGAGCGATAACCTCTGATGTCTTTCCGGGATTGTAAATCTTCCTTACACCACGTGTCTCTATCACATATGTCATATATTCACCTTTTATTCATACCTCAGCGCGTCGACCGGGTCCAGTTTTGCCGCTTTCCATGCAGGATAAATCCCACCGACTATACCAAGCGAAAGGGCGAAGATGAAGGCAAAAAACAGGAGTGGCCATGTAGCTACTGTTGTTATCATACCCATAGCAACAGTTGTTATACCCAGGCTTGCAAATACACCAAGAGCGCAGCCCACACCACCACCTATCATGCTTATCATTGCGGATTCTGTAAGAAACTGGATTAACACCTTGTTGTTTGTTGCGCCTATTGCCTTCATGACCCCTATCTCTCTCCTTCTCTCTATGACTGCCATTATCATTGTGTTCATGACGCCCAGACCGCCGACGAATGCTGCGACAGCACCTATGCCTATAGTGAAGAAGCTTATCGCACCCACCATTTCAGAGGCCTGCCTCGTGATTTCCGTGCCCGTGATAGTAGCCACATCATCGACTTCATCCTCTATATCCTCTGCCACAAGCTCTGTGGCTGTTATATCATCCGGTATTACATATATCATCTGGTAGGTATCGATATCAAGAGCCTCCTGAAGGTCCTCAATTGGGACTATAACTCCCATATCTATGTCAGTGCTGCCTGTCTTTTCTATGATACCTATTATTTCAAAGTCCGTGTCCCCAACCTCATAGTAATCTCCGGGTTCCAGATTATAAACCTCAGCTATGGTCTTTCCTATCAATGCAACACCACTGTCGCCCTCTTCCATGTCCCGGCCTTCGTATATGCCTATCTTCTCTCCCTTGAAGTACTCTGTTTTATCTGGTTCCATTCCCACAATCTGTTCCGAGGACGAAAAGAATCCTTCAAAACTCTTGAAGTGCATTACCATGGGCACGGTATCCTTGACGCCGGCAACAATGGAAATGGAGTTGACATGCTCGTCCGTCAGTTCGCTGTTCATACCCAACAACAGTGCTCCGAGGCCTTCGGTGTTTTCATCACTCTCAACCACTATTATCCTTCCTGCAACCAGTTCGAGGCTCTTCTGAACAGTGTCGTCAATACCTGCTGCTATGGAACCCAATGCCACTATGGCTGCTATGCCTATTACAATCCCAAGAATGGTGAGAAACGTTCTTGACCTTTGACGCGTGATGTTCCTGAAAGCCAGATCAATCATACTGATAATTGATATTGGATTTTAAATTAATTCCCGTTTGGTAAAAAATAAAGATGGTAACCATTGATTGGTTACCAAGAATTTACTTATGCTCCAGAAACGGTGAACGTTGCGACCGTCCAGTCATTGCTCGTATCGAAATCACCATTTGCCATATTGTATGTGAATGTGTGTGGTCCGTACTGTATTGGTATTCCTTCATTGATTAAAAAATAATCTCTAGTCACACCCAACTGACATTCTCTTTCTCTGATTTAATCTTCTTCATGATGTTCTTCATGTCATCGAGTGTAATGTCCTTTCCACCGAGGCCTGCTATGAAACCCAGTACTTTTGGTTTGGAGCCCGTATTGTAGAGAGCTGACCTGACTTCAGTATAGAGCGAGCCTTCGCTGCCGAGGGATACGTCTTTCTCAAGCACGCCGACGGAACGGATGTTTTGGCACGCCTTGATTATGTCTTCTTTCGGGAACGGCCTCATTGCCTTCACTCTTATCATTCCTATGCCTTCTTTTTCAAGCATGGACCTTGCGGTGCCTGCAACAGAGCCCATAGTTATTATTGCGTGCTCTTTCCCGTCGAGGTTTGTCGTCTCTATCAATCCGTTACCATAGGATCTTTCCGAGACAGATGCGTATTCCCTGTTCACCCTTTTGATGACACCAGTGGCATTTTCCATGGCTTCCTGTTGTTGTTTCTTGAATTCCATGAAATGCTCGGGTGTTGCGAGGGTGCCCATTGCAATCGGGTTTGAGGGGTTCAGCGAAACCTTTGGCTTGTATCGCGGCAAAAACCTGCTAACCGATGATGCGTCAAGGATATTCACGGGTTCGTATGTATGCGATATGAGATACCCGTCAAGGCAGACCATCGTCGGCAGCCGCGTCTCCTCAGCTATCTTGAATGTTTGTACGTGTGTGTCAAATGCCTCCTGGGCGTTCTCGACATAGAGCTGTATCCACCCCGCATCGCGCTGCGAGACCGAGTCCTGCTGGTCGTTCCATATGTTGATCGGGGCGGATAATGACCTGTTCGCCACGCCCATTACTATCGGAAGCCTGAGCCCGGACGCTATGAAAAGTATCTCATGCATGAGAGCGATGCCCTGTGATGCGGTTGCTGTGTAGGTGCGGACGCCCATGGCAGACGCCCCGACACAGGCGGATATGGCTGACTGTTCTGACTCAACCCTTATAATTTCAGCATCAAGCGAGCCGTCCGCAGACATTTCGGCTATTGTTTCACTTATCTTGGTCTGTGGCGTGATGGGGTACATTGGTATCACATCCGGCCTGCATAGCCTCACTGCCTCTGCAACCGCATGGGCTCCAGACATGATTTTTTTGGCTTCCTTTTTTTTCATTATCTCTCCCTTTCTTTCTTTACGGCTTTCTGCGGGCATTCCTCCACGCATATCATGCAGCCTTTGCAATAATCATAATCTATGACCGCTGTCTTCTTTCCATTGACTTCTTTGACCTTTATTGCGCCCTCCGGGCAGTACCATTCGCATATCTTGCACCCTTTGCATTTGTCTGTAACCACCGGCCGGAATGTCCTCCAGGAGCCTGTCTTATTCTTCTTGGAAGAGCCTGGCTCTCCAGCAACGGCCGCCTCAGAAACCGAATTTGAATTCACCATCCTATTCACCCCTGGTCTCATTGTATGCCCTTTCTACGAGCTGTTTGTTCAGTTCCGCAACCTTTCCGTTAAACCTCTCGTCCAGGACGCTGAGTATGGGCTCAAGCGGGACCAAACCAGTCACCCCCGCAAAGACCCCGAGCATTGCGGTATTAACGATATCCTTGCCAAGTACATCGAGTGCAAGTGTGGTAGCGTCGAAATGGTAGGTCTTTTCTTTGAAATTGTGGCTGTTGTTCGAGTTTATCAATATGACGGAATCCTGCTTGAGTCCGCTGCTTATCTCCGGCAAATTAGAAAGAGAGGGGTCAAGAACTATGACATAGTCAGGCTCGTAGACCTGGGACCTTATGGTTATGGGCTCGTCTGAGATTCTGCAGAATGCCCTCACGGGTGCGCCCCGCCTTTCGACGCCGAAATTCGGGAATGCCTGTGTATATTTTCCGTCGAGGCCTGCGGCCTTTGCAAGTATCTCCATGGCTGTCACGGCGCCCTGCCCGCCTCTACCATGTGCTCTTATCTCAATCATAATATCACCTATAATTTAATACTCTGGGATATCATCCAAGAGCTGTATCTCTTGGCAAGAATTAACCACAAAAGCATATAAAAACTTAACTGTAACATTAGACATTAGACGTATTCTTCAGGAATTATCTGGCCTTCTCCCTTTTCAGCAGACCAAAGCAGTATTTTGAATTTTTCAGCGGGCAGAGCCTGCACACCTTGCTCATGATTTCACCTCCCAAACTTATAACCCATTTTCATGAAAATCTTTTTCATCTTCAGGCTGTCCTTCCACGTGACCGGGCTCTCGCATACTATTGTGACATCGAGCCTGCGTTTTAGCAGCTCCCTTGCCAGGGGCCTGAAATCGGGCTTATGGTCCATTACCAGATGGCTGCTTTCACCCTTTCTCGTGAATTTTATGTTCGAGAAATGTGTGTGCAGGTGCATGAGCTTGAGCGGCTTCAGCTTGTCCAGCACCTCGGCGTAATCAATCCTGCCATAATTCCTGGCGTAGATGTGCGCAAAATCAATGCAAATATCGCATCTGGTTTCCCTTACCAGCCTAATCGTCTCTTCCAGGTTTCCGAATGCTGAGTGCTTTCCCGTTGTCTCGGGCGCGAGTTTCACGTCCCATTTCTTCTTCCTTATGTATTTCTTCATCTCAAGCATTGCGTCCTTTACAATCTGAAAGGTCTCTTCCTTGCTATATTTGCCGTAATATGCTGGGTGGAAGACAACGGGGCTGGCGCCCATCAGATGCGCCCTTTCACAGGAATCGAGAATCCTCCTTTTGCTTTCTTCCCTCTTTTTTTTCTCGCTGGAAGCAAGATTTATATAGTAGGGGGCATGCACGCTGAGCTCTATGCCTATGCGCTTCCTTTCCTCACCTATTCTTTTCGCCAGCGGCAGGCCCATGCCCACGCCATGGGAGAACTGTACTTCCATTGTATGGAGCCCGAGCTCCCTGATTTTGGATACGCCTTCGAGTGTTGATTTGGCAGGAGAACCCGCCGGGCCGAGCTTTATCCGGCTCATATAGAATATATTCCTTTTGGAATTAAAATCATTTCCAGAGCTTTTCTATTTTTTTCCTTGATTCGAGCAGGGCCTTTTTTCCGCCAAAGAAAACCTCAAACGTGATGGTCTTGTCGTAACCTATTTTCCTGAGTTCCTCGACAACCTTCTCGTAATTGATTTTTCCCTTGCCTATTCCCAGGTGCTGGTCTTCTTCCCCGTTATTGTCATGGACATGCACGTGGGCTATTCTTTCCCCGAAAGTCCTGATGAATCTAGAAACACATTCCATTCCACCCGTTATGAAGGCATGGCCAACATCCAGATGAACCCCGAGCCCAGGAAGCCTGTCCACTATGTACCTGAAATCATTGAGCTGCATTTTTTTGCTTGGTATGTTCTCCAGCATGAGTTTGATGTCAAACTGTTTTGCGTATCCCATAAGCTCCTCCATACTGTCCACAAGATTGTCAAAAACCTGTTTTTTGTATTTGTCAATCTCCATGTAGGCTTCGCTGGCATAATGCGCGTGGAAATTCAGTAGCTTTATGCCGAGCTTGTGCGCCGCATCTATGTAGTTTTTTGCCTCCTCTATCCATGCGCGCCGCAAATCCTCTACGAGCGAGCCCAAGTCACAGAACCATGCGGTGTGTCCTATGGTGAACATCCCGTATTCCTTCAGGAGCCCAAGGATGGTGTCCTTTTTGGCGATAAGTATCTCAGGGTCTCCCATCGGAGGCTCGATGCCTATTTCTATGAAATCAAAGCCCATTTCTTTGGCTACCTTTATCTGCTTTACGACATCCTCGACAGGGCTGGTCAAAACACCGAATTTCAGCGCCATTGGTACCACACAAATAGTTGACTTGTGGTGATTTAAAAACCTGTTCAGAACCCGAGAAGGCCGAACTTAAGGGAGAACTCGATAGCTATTATGATGACTATGATAACGACTATGTGCTGGGGCTTGAACTTCAGCGCCGACTTCGATTCCTCGAAGTATCTTATGAGCCCTGCTGTACTCTGCGGCATCTGAACCTTTGGTTTGGCCATAAGAATATTTAGGCTTGCTGTATTTAAAAGTTAAAAATAAGGGCGTGCCGGGAATAGCCCGCTTTCTGTCATCCCCGAACCGTTGAGGGTCCAAGGGGGTGATAGTATCTGTCTAAGCGCATTACTGCTTGCACCCCACATTACCAGGCGTTCTCACTTGCGCATCCCTTCTGCGCTCAGTGCCCGTTAATCGTTGCCGGACGGACGATATCATTGCTCCGGAAGCGCAATGTCTTTCTGTGCCGGTACAGGCTTCTCAGCCTCCATCTTCTGATGGTGTGTTCCCCGTTCCCGGGAAGGTGAGCGGAGCTTCCTAAGAACCCAAAGGTTCCCACTATCTACCCGACTCGCCAAAAATAGGTTAATTTAGGGGTTTATAAAGGTTATTTTCTTCATTTTATGATGAATATGAAACGTAAATATATCAAAATTGAAGGACCTATATCGATTGCGGCGCTACGTGTATTTTGGTATTTATTTGCTAAACCAATAGTGTATCTTGGTGGTCTTCTGAGCATAATATTTTTCTAACAGGTATCTCTTTATCACCATTCTATGTTGAATGTATTGCAGTTGTGACATGGATAGTTCATATAATAGGTTTTAAATCTGCTGAGTGGTATAGAAGATTGGTTATTGGCTACAATGAATACAGTCAGGATTAGTCTGCAACAATAATCCACTGAGCAGTTATAGCGACAAAAACGAAAAAAGTTGTAAAAGTGAGCTGTCCTTTTAACTAGGACCTGTCAGGATTTGGGGACCGTAGGCTGAATGCCTCGTTGCCTTGGCACTTACACCCCGGTTCCATCACCCCGTCGTCTACGGGACCTTCCTCTCCTCGCCGGTTGTCGCCAACCAGTCTGGAGAATGATTACCTCTTTTCAGGGGCGACTTCACACTTAGTTAGACCGATAGCTTAAACAGTATGAACAAAGCTGTCTAAGCCTCCGTATGCCTTCAGTGTTTATTCGCTATGGCGTAGCTACTCGGCAATGCGAAAACAACCGATAAACCAGAGGCCACGACTCCATGTTCCTTTCGTACTGGTGGAATCTTCCCCTCAGGTAATCAACACCCTCAGTAGATATAGAACAAACTGGCTTATGCCTTAGTATGGGTCTTTGATATCATCATTAGTCTCTTCTGTTTTTCTGGATGTGAAGAACCAATGATATTAGAGAACTTGGTAACCTTTTTGATACCATGAATTTTCAATCTATAAATCGGTGAATTATAACCATTTTTGTAATAAGGTCCACAAACCTTACCTGTTTTTATACCCATATTATGAATGATTATTTTTAATTCATCCAAACATTGTTTGTTTGATTGAGTAATATGAACCCTTATGTTTTTGGGTTTGACTTTACTCATTTCAACGTGTGGAACACCACCTTCTGAATCAAAAAATCCCTTTACGTATTCTTTCTGTATCTCTAAAGGAGATTCTAGTATCATTCTAGGCGTATTCCAATTTTTCTGAGTTCCTTTGTAATCACTGATTTTGATTACTTTTTCATAAATTTCTTTGGAATTTAGTATTAAACTCCAAACATCGTCTCTTCTATCAAGTACTATTAATGGTTTTTTATCAAATATTCTTTCTATGATTTTAGAAAGAATTTCAATCCATTTTTTATTTTTCTGATATATCTGAATTCTATAGATTGAGCTTTTATCATTTCTAATAAAACAACCATCTCTGAGAGCACCCAGAAAATATGCAGTTAATTTCAATTTTTCTGTTTGTTTCTGAACTGAAATTTTTAATTTCATGTCTTATTGTTTGGAAAGCGGGCTTATCTGCTTTTCTGGTTGAAAACCGATAAAGCAGAATATGCCCGCTGGTTACCGTTCTCGCTAAGACCCAGACCAAGTTCGCACCGTTCTTAACCCAGCTAACGTGGCTCTTTAATGAGTGAACACCTCCACCCTTGCACGCTGCTGCACGCGCAGGAAGAGCCGAGCCGACGGCGGAGAAGCAATGAACGCGGTCGATATGACCTCGTACTTCCCGATACCTTTCATCGCTGTGGCTAAAGCACAGCTCAATAGCCAATGGGTTTTCCATTGAGACAAGAACTACGGAGTGGACTCTCGCGCGCCACGACTCCATTTTAGGGGATTCTTGGAACTATAATAATAAGCACCAAAAATCTATCCCCGAGGTAACTTTTCTGTAAGACCTAGCTCCCAATAAAGAAGCATAGGGGATCGCTAGACCACGCTTTCGCGTCAGGATGCCTTGTTGTCGAACATCCTATCAGGCTTCCTTTTGCTCTTACACTCTACTCCCGATTTCTGACCGGGATGAGGAAACCTTTGGGCGCCCCTGATTTCTTGTCAGGGGCGTACCGCCCCAGCCAAACTACCCACCAGATGTTGTCTGCCAAAGGCATAAGCGACATGAAAACGAAAGAGCGGTGTTACATCGGCGCCTTCACCAGAGCTGACGCTCTGGATGCATCGCTCCCGCTTACACTATACAATCATTTCCATATCACAGCATCAAGCTGTAGTAAAGATCTACGGGGTCTTCTCTTAGGGTCGAAGGAAATACCAGCATTTTCCAACATTAATAATCTTTGTTTTAGTGTTGTTCTGTTTTTGGAAAAGCCAAGATTTTTCTTGACAAACTCAGGTAAATTTTTTATCTGAATTTTATCTCCTTTTGGTAGGCCAATAATATTTTACTTGAATGTTGCAATACCATTTGAGCAAACTGCAAGAACACATTTATCAGGATATTTTTTGTTGATATGGTTTTGTTGAATAATTTCTTTATGATTGGTGGCAAATTTTTTGAAATAAAAAACCAATCTTCTTCTTTGTGTCCATAATATCTGGTTGAGTGTGTTCCTCCTGGAATTTGATGAAAATTTTTAATTTTCATACTTTATTGTTCGAAAAGCGGGCTTATCTACTTTTCTGGTTGAAAACCGATAAGCAGAATATGCCCGCTGGCTTCTTAGTACTTACTTCAATGTCCCACTGAGGGTCTCCTGAATATGAACAGGACCATTGAGTTCACTAGGTATCAGTCTGGGACAGTAGGGATCTCGTTAAGCCATT
>JAFCEM010000099.1:0-1087 GCA_017609145.1 Candidatus Aenigmatarchaeota archaeon
GTTTTCTCAAGTTCATCACGGAAACCGACCTCCTTCCCTCTGAGAAACAATTTCCTTGAATCACAACCATCCACTACGATACATCCCTGCTCACCGCACATCTTCAAACCCACCAGCGGATGAATCACACAAGTTTCTACGAATCGGGGGATGTCGGTGTTTCAGAAAATCACTCTACAATGACTGTCGGCGCCGAAATCAGCAGGACAAGAGATTGCACGATCATTCTTATAAAGAACGCCTCTACACACCTTCTCTTTGAGAAAACAATCAACCTGAAGGAACAGAAACTTCACAGGCCCACTGTATATATTTTCTCTGAAGAATTAGAAATCCGGATCAGGAAAAAGTCAGATACAGGGTTCAGATGAATAAAAATTTTTCGATTTTCCCCTATAGCACCTGAAAGCCCTTAGAACCCTCTTAAAGCGCCACGTTCCATCTTCCTGTATAAAAAGAACCGCCTTGTACCAATCACCACGTACCGAATCGTCTGCAAAACCGTCCCTTGCAACCACGACAACGACCGAATCGGGATTCTCAACTCTGTTCGCCTCGGCCTTGATTGCAATCTCAACAGCACTCACTTCTCCGCATACAACGGATAAAACGGTTTTGATCGCGTCGGTCGGCCAGTCCTTTCCCCCTTCAACCGCCCGGTCCACGGCTTCATTAAAACGCGAAACGTCAAGCTCCTTAAATGAGAGCACCTTTACATCCAGCGGACCGGCCACGGAAGTAACACATACAAGCAGGGAAGTGATCATCACCGCTGAAACCGTAAAGAATACCGCTCTCTCAAATATTCCAATATGACTCGATGCATTTATACCTTTCGTATATTCAGCGACAAAACGTGTAGCTGAAAGAACCAACCTGGCCGCAGAGTGTATTGAACGACTCATCCCCGCTCCTTCTATTATTACCCATGCTGATAATATTATAGAATCAAGCATATTTTCAAATAGCTTTATCGATTCAATCATGGGGGTGGTTCACTTAATAATAAACTAACTCCTTTAGAAGAAAATCATCCGTTCAATCAAGGGCCGACCCAATCAATCAAGCTCGATACTTTCTTAAAAAA
>JAFCEM010000099.1:1142-3122 GCA_017609145.1 Candidatus Aenigmatarchaeota archaeon
AAAAATCATCACTCCGATAAAGGACCGAAACATTCAATAAAAAACTTATAAATTTTTCGATAATCGACGAATAAAGAAAGAGAAGCAGAATGCAAGATTTAGTACCGGCTGTTGAAAATCACGGCGCATCAACAAACAATTTCGGTCCGAAGGGAGGCTGAAATGGAAAACGTGAATGTACTGTACATAGTCTGGAAGGACGTTAACGGCACGGGTGTGCCGATAATTGATGAGCAACACAGGGGAATCGTCTCAACCATCAACTCATTCTATTACTTTTATCAGGAAGGACACAGTTCCGAAGCGATGCTACCTACGATAAAGATGCTCGAACAGTACGTCACCATACACTTCAAGACGGAAGAAGAGCTCATGAAGAAGGTCGGCTACCCGGGGCTTGAAGAACACATGAAGCTCCACAAAACCCTGGCGGCCAAGACCAATGAAATAGCGAGGGAACTTAATGCATCCGGCGATGCGGGTATGATTCTTAAATTCCTGAGGGCCTGGTGGCTAAATCATATAAACATAGAGGACAAAAAGTACGCGCCATACATGGGTAAACTGGTATCCGTATAAGCCTTTCGGACCACTTCAGAGCGTGCATCAGATAACCTCTGCTTCCCTAATTCAGAGACAGAAGAACCATCCATTCATTGCTCCATAAACCTGTAGGAAAAAGAAACAAATCACTGGAAGTTTTACAAAAAGTAGAATCTACTTGACAGACAATGTTCTTTATCCTAAGCTTCCAACGCCTAGGGATTGTATTAAGCCATTTTCGTTTTTTAACATTCGTTCTATGAGATCATCAGTTTCGGGCGAAATAAGATCCAAAGAAAATGTAATATATCCTCTTGTATGGTCACGGTACCTATTGAAAGGATAGTTCATTGAGAATCTTTACACTTATAATATCGTTTACTCTCTGCTTTTCTCTCTCATCAAAACTCCTGGCAATCAGCAATTCCGGAATGGAAAAAGATTCAATCGATGTAATTACACATATCTATTTAGCACTCTCTGGAACATATTCGATGCCAAAAAAACTATTCTCTGAAAGCTATGAGCCTGATTTCGGCTGGGGCGTTGATATCGGCCTGCTCATGGCTGAGAAAGATGCGAACTCTCCTTTTAAGATGAAAGTTTACCTCCATTACTCTACGGATCAATTTAATTTGTCCAACGAAGCTAAGTCGAAGTATGGATTACAAAGACCGGTCAGAGCCAAACTGACGAGTATAATGTTGGAAGCTTCATCAAATACCAGGATTACCGAGATTGCCGGGAAAAACATAAGCTTTATTTACGGTGCCGGTATAGGGGGGAGCAGATTTTCTCTGCCAAACCCGGATTTCTATTCACTGGACAGATCAACTCTTACAGAGCTAAAGGAAGAAAATGGTAATACCCAGCTATGCAACTCCTTGAAAACAGGATTATCTCTAGGTGACTTTGGACCGCTGTCGTTGCAATACGAATATCAACTGATCTCAGTGCAAAGGGCTGAAAACTTATTTCACTGGATAGTAAGCACGTCGGTAAGTGATTTCATTATTTTCGGAATACCCGAGAAAATCGTAAAAGCTATAGACAGTGATAATGCTGACTCATTTACACTCAGTTGTGCATTAATTGCATACAAATTGGGGGCCAGCTTGTTATGGTACGAGTTTTCATATGATAACAACAACTGGCCGTTCCATGACGACCCCCCAATGCATTTCCACAGACAAGTCTTGGCAATTTCGTATAGGTTTTAAGTTGATAGACTAAATCATGATGTAATTCCGACCGTTTATTACTGAAGGAGAGTATTTTGAAAAATACCATCTTACATTTTCGTTACTTGCTCATATTGGGCATAGTTTGTTCCTCTTTATACTTACCGTGTTTAACAGGCGATGTAAAAGCCGATATGCTCACGACCCCGCAACCAGAAGATCCGGGCAAGATAAAAATTTATGATTCTACCTGGGA
>JAFCEM010000001.1 GCA_017609145.1 Candidatus Aenigmatarchaeota archaeon
TTCGCTGCCATTTTGCTCTATAACCAGCTTAACAGGACCATATGTAAAGCTGGCGTTATTCCTAAAATCAAATCCTGTTCCGATGCTGCCGTTATAGTATTTCACATACTCAGTTGGTTTTGAGGTTGCGAGCCTGTTGAATATCAAAGTGCCAGAGTCTGCTCTTTTGGCATAGTAAATACCTGATGTATATTCGCTTCTGTTGGTATCTATCCTTATTTCCAAGTAGGTGTTGTTCACAAGAATTTCTTCCCCATCCCAAGTGTAATTTAAGGTCGCAGAGTAGTTTGCCGCAGATTTGGGGTTGTCTGTTGTGTCAAAATAGATAAAATAGTATCTCATGGTATCTGTTTCAGTGCTACCGTTCATAATATAGCTTACGTTCCCTATGGCATTTTCTGAGGCGTTATATGCCTGAGCCTCGTCGAATTGCGACTTAACTTCATGCAAAACAGAACCTGATGAATTATATTCTATGACTCTGACAGAATCATTGTCAAAGGTTGCTGATATGCCCAGGCTGCTAAGCTCCGAGGTAAAATTTATCTCAAAATCTATTGGAGTATTATCTCTCTCGTAGTAGGAGGCGTTTATATTGATGGATGTTCTGTAATGCCATGTTGAATTCCACCATTCATAGCTTTGTGCCCGGGCATCTGGTGAAAAAAACATGATAAATAAAAACAAAAAGACAGAAACAGTAATTATCCTTTTTGCATGGCTGCCGCCTAAATACCCAGCTTTTTTCATAATTATCCAAAACCCTCTTAATTCGGGGTTATCTGCTCCCCTCTGATAATTAATTATTATCTTATCTAATATTATATGTTATCTCCGGTTCCATAAGACAAAACGATTTATTCACATATCCCCAATTTTAAGTATGGATATGAAAAACCTTATTAAGAAGATCAAGAAGACCGGTGCAAAAAGAATTCTCCTTCAAGTTCCAGAAGGCCTTAAAACATATGCCCTTGATATGCTAGTGGCAACGATTGAAAAATATGGCATTTCTGTAATGCTCTCAGCAGAGCCATGCTACGGTGCCTGTGACCTGCGAGACAGGGAAGCGAAGCTGCTTGGCTGCGAGCTGCTTGTACATTTAGGGCACAGTGACATGGGTCTGAAAACAAGGGTTCCCACAATTTATGATGAATACAGGATGAAATTCAATCCTGTGCCCGTGCTAAGGAAAAACATCACTGCTCTGAAGCCATACAAAAAGATTTGCCTCGTCACAACACTCCAATTTATAGATTCGCTCAAGTCGGCAAAGAAGTTTCTTGAGTCCGCAGCCGGCGGAAGGAAGAAGATATTCATAGGCAATCCTCTTAAGGCAAAATATCCTGGCCAGGTGCTTGGTTGTGATTTCTCCGCTGCAGAACCGTTCAGTAACATGGCTGAATGCTTTCTTTTTATGGGCTCCGGTAGCTTCCATCCCATAGGGCTTGCAATGAAGGTTGAGAAGCCGGTAATGTTTCTGGACATCGAAGCCAGAAAAATAAGAAGCATGGCAGAAGACAAAAGAAAGCAGGAGATAATAAGGGCGGCTAACATACACAAAGCACGGGAGTGCCGGGGCTTTGGTGTACTGGTCTCAACCAAACAGGGCCAGATGCAGATAAGAACAGCGGAGGCAGTTAGGGATAAGCTCAGAAAAAAGGGAAAAAATGTATGGATAATCGTCATGGATGAAATAAGCCCAGGGAAGCTGATGGGACTGAAGCTTGATTGCCTTGTCAACTGCGCATGCCCCCGGCTCACCGACGATGTCGGGCAGTTCAAAAAACCAATTCTGAATCCCGAAGACGTTGAAAAGTTGTGACTATCTTTTCGCCTCTTCGGCTATGTAATTTACAATACCCTGTGCTACATTGATGTTCGTTGCCTTCTCTATACCCGTTATGCCCGGATTTATGTTTGCTTCTATAACCTTGACCCCGTCCTTGCCCTGAATCATGTCAATAGCGCATATCTTCGCCTTGATGGCTTCTGCGCATTTTAGTGTTATTTCCTGCATCTCATCACCCATCTTGAATGCCACACCCCTACCTCCTATTGATATGTTTGCCCTTTTCTCGTCGCCTGAAGCTATTCTTTTGAATGAGGCCAGAACTTCGTCACCTACAACAATGCCCCTTATGTCTTCACCTGGGTTTGGGATATACTCCTCGAGCAACACATCCTGCTCGAGGGTTTTCATGGTATCTATTGCGCTCTTTGCTGCACTTTTATCATCCATGAACATCACACCCTTGCCCCCGAACCCCGAAAGCAGCTTAATTATAACAGGCATCTTCTGCTTCTCCAGAATCTCCATGGCGCTTTCTTTGGACCCTGTCAGATAGGTTTTCGGGACAACTATTCCTTTGCTGGCAAAGACCTCCATGCTGATGAACTTGTTGTGTGCTATGAGTATGGTCTCTGCTGGATAGGGCTTCTTCACCCCCATATCATCAAGAAACCTGAGGATAAGGTAGCCAATCTGGGCCCGCTTGGAATCAATCCTTGGCAGTACGTAATCAAAGTCAGCAAGACTCTTCCCCTCAAAAACAGCTTCAAGGCCATTGTCTATTCCGAGCTTGGTCTTTATGGCAGAAACGGTTTCAACATACCTGAATTTCTTCTTCGCTTCTTCAATAAGCCTTTTCGTTGTATAGCTTATCTTCTTCGGGCCCGGGCAAAGAATCGCGAGTTTCATAAGAATCAATAGCAGGGTATATTAAAAAGCTTGTTTTTTCGTTCTTCTTTCGCTTGCAGTATAAGACGTTATGCTCTCTGAATCACTTTTCAGCAGGATATTCACCTCTGCAAGAACAATCTCAATCTCTCTTGCGAATCTCTTTTTTTCATACCTGCCCATTCTTTGTTCCTCAAGCATCCTTAGATGGTTCTCGATATCGTCAAGTTTCTTCAATATCAAACGCTTCAATGGATTCTTCTTTGTCAGGGCACGTTCCCTTGCCTTGTTCCACTCCTTTCTGAGCTTCCTTATCTTTCTGCTCCATCCGGGTATCCTTAAAATAAGCCAGTCAAACATAATAACCTCTATGTAAACATTATTTTGTTTTCCATTTCTTTAAAGCTTCCGCGAGTTCCCTGTGGCTCTTTGCCTGCTCCTTGAGTGTTATCCCCGCATTCACAGCCTCGACGGCCTGCCTTGCTGCAAGGGCACCAGCTTTGGTGCTCTGTGGATGTGCATGAATCCCGCCGCCCATCTGTATGATTATGTCTTTGCCGAGCATCCTGAATAGCGCGGGCACGAGACCTGGATGAAGTCCGCCCGAACAGACAGCAAAGACGGGTTTTATCTTTCCCCATTGCTCTCCCAGTGCATTGTTTTCCCTGTCAGGTTGTATTATATCTTTCTCTATTTGCTCCTCAATCTCTTCGACTTCGGATTTGTTGCCCTCCATTTTTCCTATTATTGTACCGATGTGTATCTGGTCCACACCAACAAGCCTTGCCAGCTTTGCCATGACAAGCATTGATATACCGTGCCTGGGGTTTCTGGTCATTGCGGCATGCATCGCCCTGTGCGCATGGAGCACCAGCCCAAGCTCCTCATTCCTCAGTGTCTGGAGCCCTGACCAGCCGCACGTAAGTATATCAACCATGACATACCTTCCTCCGTGCTCTTTTACGAATCCTGCTCTTTCAATCATTTCCCTGGTATCGGCGGTCACGTTTGGCAGGTAGGCCTTCTTTTCGCCGGTTTCTTTTTCGGCTCTGTCCCTCATCTTCAGCATCTGGGCTACCCTTTTCCTGAAGGGATTGAATTTCTGGTCTGTCAGGTTCTCATCATCCTTTACAATGTCGCATCCTCCCATCCATGCGTCATATGCAACCTTTGCATGGTCTGCCGTCTTCAGCCCTATCTTCGGCTTGACTATCGTGCCAAGAAGCGGCCTTTCCCTGACGCCAAAAATCTTCCTCACGCCCGCGATGCCGAACTTCGGTCCACTGAAGGATTTCATCAAAGGCCCAGGAAAATCAATATCCTCAAGCCTGAGGTTCCTGACAAGCTTCATCCCGAATATGTTACCTGCAACACTGCTCAGAATCTGTGGAACATTACCGGGCTCGAAAAGCCCTGATGGATATGCAATTTTTATGTGATTTTTCCTGATTTCAAAAACCCTTGCTGCGAGCCTGCTGACATAGGGTTTGGATGTTTTGACAGCAGCCCAAGTTCCTGTCGAGCTCTCGGATGCCACAGCTTCTGCCGCCTTCCTGATCGAGATGTTTCTTTCAGGTTCAATGTAGAAATTGCAAACCAAGTCGCTTTCGGGGGGTCTGTATTTTAAGTCAATGTATGACATATATAATAATTACCGATTTTAATAAAATAAGAATTTTCGGTGCAATGATGCAAAACGCTAATAAGGACTGACAGAATGGTTACGGTTGAGTGTCTGGGGAGTGGAAGGGAGGTAGGAAGGTCCGCAATCTCGGTGGTGTCGGGAAATGACAAATTCATACTTGATTACGGGCTTGATGTGCAGGACATGAGTGTGCCGATGAACCCCGGTAGGGACATAAAAGGCGTGTTCCTTTCACATGCGCACCTTGACCACTCAGGGCATGCCCCGAACCTTTACAGGCAGGGCTACGCGAACAGTATCTATGCAACACCCACAACATTCGGCCTTACCTCATTACTGCTCAGGGATTCGATAAAGGTGCAGGAAAGAAAGGGCATTCAGCCGCTTTTCATGCTTCCGGACCTGAAAAAAATGGAGCGCATGAAGAAAATACTGGACATAGGCAGGAGCGTAAAGCTTGGCGGCACGACCATAAGCTTCTTTGATGCAGGTCACGTTCCCGGAAGCTGTATGACTTTGATTGAAATCGACGGAAAGAGGATACTCTACACAGGAGACGTGAAATTCATAGATACATACCTTATGAAGGCAGGCCATACGGACTTCCGTGACATAGATGTGCTGATAACAGAATCAACATATTCGTACAAAAATCACCCGGATCGGGGCATGCTGGCAGACAAGCTCAGGGAAATAGCTCAACACACTGTTTATAATAACGGCAC
The DNA here is from genome assembly GCA_017609145.1 of Candidatus Aenigmatarchaeota archaeon. Classification (GTDB taxonomy): domain Archaea; phylum Aenigmatarchaeota; class Aenigmatarchaeia; order QMZP01; family QMZP01; genus JAFCEM01. The sequence goes on from JAFCEM010000001.1 coordinate 5,051, forward strand.
ACTGCTTCTGCCAGCGTTTGCAGTCGGCAGGACACAGGAACTTCTCATAATGCTTTATGACCTTGGTTTTGAGATTTATCTTGATGGGATGGGCATAGCAGCGAGCAGGATAATCATGGGTTTCCCGAAAAGCGTGAGAAGCCCAAAGAAGCTGGAGAAGGCCTTTGGCACGGCGCGCAAAATAAGGAACCAAAGACAAAGAGAAAACGCAGTCAAAAAACCCTGCATAATAATAACAACATCCGGTATGCTCAATGGCGGCCCCGTTGGTTTTTACGTGCCCCAATTACACAAGAGGGAGGACTGCACAATGGTGATGAGCGGCTATCAGGTCGAGGGTACGGTCGGAAGGAAGCTTCTCGATACTGGCAGATACGTGAATGAAGGCCTTGACCTGAAGCTGAAAATGAAGACGGAATTCATGGACCTCAGCGCACACTGCGGCAGGGACGGGATAATAAACTTCATAAAGAAAACAAAACCCAAAAAAACGGTCCTTGTTCATGGGGACAGGACAGTGGAATTCGCCAAAGAACTGAAAGGCATGGGATTCGATGCCGTTGCCCCGAAGAACGGGGACAAGATAGCCGTTTAGACATATCCGTCTACACGTCTTACTCCATTATCAACATAAATTGATACTGGTGGAAGTCCTTTCTTTTGATGACTATCACCAGCGTGCGCAGGATGATATGAAAAAGCAAATGGCTTGGAATAAACATCCAGAGCACGGTCTGATGGTATTGGAGGGTGGATAGGGCTAACCAAATCTGGATATGTTTTCACGACTAGCCACCTGCAGTCCATTGGTGACCCTCTTTCCGTTCTTATCATGAAAAAACATTAATTTGATGCTTAAAAAGCTTGCAGTCCCATTGCGAAGAGCACTGCAATGAGTATGGGCTGGTGTATAAGGTATATTAGCAGTGAATGCCTCCCAAGGAAACAGAGCTGGCTTATCGGGGGTTTCGAGCGCTCCCATATCCTGAGCATGCGCCCGCCCGCGGGATACAATTTGTTGCCGAAGAATATCCCGATCAGCACGAGCCCGAACCATGGGAGCAGGGGGAAATAGTCAAGCGTGTAGAATGCTGCTGGCCTTAATCCGAGCCACATCAGCCACGGAAAACTGAATATGACGAGCTGCAGGCCAATACCGATGCAGATTAGCACTAATCCAAGCAAAAGATTAAGCCATGTCCTGCCCAGAAACGGCCGCGAGATTATTATGGCAATCCCTATGAAGTGCAGCACACCGAATATTATGAAACCATTCGGCAGGAAGAGCCATGTTGTCAGCGTTATTAGAAGCCCGTAGCCGAAAATCCTTAGCCCGCGAAGCAGGTATTTTCTGGTAAGCTGTTTTCCGGTCATTTTTTTTCTTGCCCTTGAATAGCTGAGTGTAAGAGAAACACCCACAAGGAAGATGAAAATTATTGCTGTTATCCTTGCAAACAGCCACCAGAAACCGGAATAGACATCAACAGAGAAGATGCCAAAATAGTTGAGGTCAAACATGAAATGAAAAACAATCATCATCAATATGGCAATTCCGCGCAGGAAATCTATCTCCCAAAAACGTTTGTTTGGGGTTATGGCTGCTTTTTCTTCCATATGGTTTTGCCCTCCAGTCTAACCTCAACAACCCTGTGGAGAGGGATGAATGTTTCCTTTCCTTTATGCTCATATGTTAAATAGGATTTTTTGAGTTCTGTTACTTCACTACCTGTTATCGTCTTCCTGTCGTCTGGCGCTCCCTTGTGTAGAATTATAATTTCGCAGTCATTCAGTCTGTCTGTCCACTTCAGCATGGTGAGAATATTGTTTATGCCCGCAGCCATACTTATTTATTCTGTTAAGTACATAATAACACGAATCAATTCTATGCAATGGTGGCTTTTGGTTTGCTTGTGGCAGTGGTCCTTGTTGCGGGTTGCACTGCACCAGCTGACGGCGGCAACAATACCGGCGACGGAACCCCGAGTGCATTGACTTATACTATTGATTTTATTTTAAAGAGTCATGAGAATGGACCAGGCGAGATTCGAACTCGCAGCCTCCTGCATGCCGAGCAGGCGATCTACCATTGATCTACTGGCCCATGGGCCGAGCCAGAATTGAACTGGCGATCTCCGCCTTGTAAGGGCGGCGTCATGCTTCTAGGAACCTCTTACAAGTTCTTTCCCGGGGTTTCTTGCGTAAGCCCTTGGGCTCCTGTAAGAAAGGCCTCACTAGACCACCGGCCCATTTAAGATTTTAACTCAAAACAGATTTATAAATGCGCCGACCGGGATTTCCTCCCTGAGAGACTTACCCGGAATTATCATATTAACGGTTTGAACCGCTAATCTGCATGTTCTTTGGGTAAGCCTTAGCCTTTCTTCGAACACCCCTAATGCAAACGAGGATTCCCTGCTTGCGCAGGGGATGTTTTCGAAAGGCTCAGGAATCGAACCCGGGTCTCCACCGAACTGCTCGGCAACCGAATGGCAGGGTTCCGCGCGAATGCTTGACGTCCTACCGCTAGACTATCGGCGCATTAGGCTTCTTCGCCTTTTTTCAGTTTCTTTACGTTAGTGCTCCTGCATTTGGGACAAAGCCTCGTCGCCGGCTCCATGAAAATGGGCTTTCCAACCCATCCGCAGTTCTCGCACTTGTATTTTGCCATATACTAATAAGAAAAACTGATATATTTAAATCTAAATCCCGCTCAGGCCGAAATGCTTTGCCAATTTTGCAAGCGGCCCACGCCTGAAGCCCTTTCCGCCCTTCGTGAGCTTCATTACCTTCTGCATCTGCTTGTAGTATTTGAGCAGCTCACGCACAGCAGACTCTGACGTGCCAGAGCCTCTGGCTATTCGCTTGACCCTGCCTGCTTTTATTATCTCTGGAGTCTCCCTCTCTTTCGGTGTCATGCTATCGATTATGTACTTCCATTTCTTCATCTTGTCTTCTTGGACATCGAGGAGCCCCTTGGGTATCTTCATACCCGAAACACCCGGTATCATGTCCATAACCTTGGACAGCGAGCCCATCTTCTGCATTGAGCCAATCTGCTCCTGGAAATCAACCATTGTGAACTTGCCCTCAAGAAGCCGTTTTGCCTTGTCTTCGTCCGGCTCTATGCCAGCGCTCTTTGCCTTCTCAAGGAGCCCCTGCAGGTCGCCGTACCCTATCATCCTTGAAACGAACCTTTTCGGGTCATAGCTTTCCATATCCTCGGGCTTCTCGCCCGTTCCGATGAACTTGACTGTTGCGCCTGAAACACTCGCTGCTGCAAGCGCGCCGCCACCTCTTGCCGTGCCGTCGAGTTTGGTAACAACGATGCCTGTTATGCCGACAAGCTTGTTGAACTCCTCTGCCTGCTTTCTGGCTGTCTGGCCTATGTCTGCCGGAATCACAAGTAGCACCTCGTCAGGCTTGATTACCTTCCCGAGATTCTTCAGCTCCCTAGCAAGCTCTTTATCCAGAGCATCTCTTCCTGCGGAATCGAAAATCAGAACCTCTTCCTTTGCATCGCGTAGCGCATTCTTTGCTATGTCCTCGGGCTTCCTGCCCTTTACGTAAACATTCACACCAACCTTCCTCCCGACCTGCTTAAGCTGTGCCTGGGCGGCTGCCCTGTGGGTGTCGCATGCCACGAGCGCTGGATTGACACCTCTTGTCTTGAACCATTTCCCTATCTTCCCTGCACTGGTTGTCTTTCCAGAACCGAAAAGCCCTATGAGCATTACCTTCTGTGGCTTGAGCGCCACCTCACCCTTGCGGGCTCCAAGGAAACCCACCATCTCATCGTAGAGCATCTTTACGAAATATTCTTTCAGTGTAAGCCCTGCGGGTGGCTTTGCCCCAAGTATTTTCTTCTTTATCTTCTCTGACAGCTCGGCAACCATCTCCACATCCACGTCTGCCTGAAGAAGTACCCTCTGCAGGTCTTTTACTATGGTCTCGACCGCCTTCCTGTCGACCACGCTAAGACCCGCTATCTTCCTGAATGTCTGCTTTAGTGATTTTCCAAAGTCCATGTAATCTTTATGTAGCATTTAAATAAAACATTGACACCTTGCGGAATTTGCTTAATATACAGCGAAAACAATATCATATTATGAGCATAGGCATCATATCCCAGAAACTGGGTTCTGAAAGAAAATACATCACGAATTCTCTTGAAAAAAGAAATCATCCATACGAATATTACAGTCTCGAAATGTTTATATGAGAGATTTTAATGAACTTCTCAAGCATATGGTATTCAACATTGTCGGCTTATCTTCCCCCCTGCAATGATGCTGAAGAGGTCGGGTTGCGCGGTTGCTGATAAGCTTGGACAAACCAGAAAAATGACCTCAGTTTTTTTCCAGCATCCTAAAGCTGCACTCGCCGCCATGCCTGTTTATTTTCTTGACAACTGCGCCAGCGGTTTCCTCAACCAGCATCTTAATCTGTTTGTAGTTCTTCCCCTCGCCGGACAGCATATATTTCGGTGCTGATATGTATTTTATATTCAGCCCTTCAGGGACGGTCTTTGAAATGACATCCTTTATGACTTTCACGCCATTTGGAGAGTAGCAAACAAGGCTCAGCTCGGCCTTTGCTGTGTATGTCTTTTCGGCGAACTTCTTCATGGCTGTTTCTGTTATCGGTTTTATCCATGCCTGGGGTATTCCCTTTGCCTTGAGCAATGCCGGGTTCTTTACCGCCGTCTCAAATAATTTGGTGAGCGAGCCGAAGGCATCTTCTATACTGTTCCCTATCTCATTGTAGGCCTGCTCAAGGGTCTTTTTCATTGATTTTGCGGAGAGCTCGAGCATCTTCTCCGCCTTTCCTTCCCTCTTGAATTCGTTGAGTTTCCTGCTCGCGTCCTCCCTGTAGACTCTCTTGACAGACAGCTCTATGTGGTCATCCTCGACCTTCATTACCCTGCACACGACTAGCTGGTTCTCCTTCAGGAATTCCCTTATGTTCCTTACCCATTTGGACGCAACCTCGGAAACGTGGACCATTCCCTTTTTCCCATACTCCACGAGTTGCACGGAAACTGAGTTGGGATAAATCTTCTCCACCCTGCAGATTACAATCTCATTCCTTGAAGGAAGACCCTGCTTTCTCATAGTCGCATCTCTCAACAATAACCGGCAAATCTGGAAGCCTTTATTTCACGGCACCGAGAATCTTGCACCTGAAATTGCCTTTTCCTCCGGTGGGTTCTGCAAGAATCTCGCCGCACTTCAGGCACCTGATATCGCCTGCGGGCTTCTCAAAAACCACCTGCTCATTTTTGCACTTTTCGCACTTGACGCGAAGGAATTTTCCCGGCATTTTAATCCACCTTAATCATACCAACTCAAACTTCTTAATCCTGAACCCTTTCTTTGTGTGTTTCTTTCCGCATTCGACGCATTCCAGCCGCAGGTCAACCTGTTGCGTCGGTTTTTTGGGCACAGCAGGCTTTGAATACTTCCCATGTCCGCCGTAACCGGCTTTGTGTCTCTTCTTCTGCCTGTTGCTTTTGGAGTTCGGGTGCGCCGAACCCCTAGTCTTCTGCTTCACCGGCTTGACCTTGTGCTCCGTATGCTTCCTGCACTTGGGGCAAAAGGTTCTCGTGACCTTCGGGTATTTCATAGATGCTCCTGCTGGTACTATTGCTTCGTGTTATCTTTTTGAATAATTAGCTTTTATAAGTTTAAGCGTTGTTCCTATATTTTCATTCGCTTCGCGGCTCCCTTCTCTTCCAGAACCTTCGAAACGTCTTCCGGGAGCGTTACTATCTCGCCCTTCTTGAACGGGCCGTATTTCTTGAGATTCGTGCCCATGAATTCCGGGACGTCCTCAAGCAAGGCAATGTTCTCTGTCCTCTCCTCCCTGCCTTCAAGAACCAGCTTTCTTTTCTCCTGGAATTCTTTTATGTTGGTGGAAACCGCATTGAACAACTCCTTCTCTTCGGGTGTCATGTTCTCCGGTTCCGTGCCCGAGCGTAGGGAATAAACCGCAAGGTTAAGAATCTTCCTTTCCCTCATGTCAAGCAGGTCCTGAAGTACGCGCTTGGCAGAGGCCAGTTCCCATGCATCCTCTTTGGTGTCTGCAATCTTTGCCTTGTGGCTAAGATATTCCTTAATCCTGTTGAAGAAATCGTCCGGGAGGGCAACGAGCTTCTGTGTGGTCCGCTCCTCACCCACTATCCTCCGTATTGCTTCATAAGTAAGCATTTCCTTCACCATCCAACCTTTAACGGGGCCTGATATATTCAATCAATACAGTCAGGTATTTTAATTAGAGTTTAGTTATAAGTTTTTTAAGCGGTTATTCGTTTTTACCTTTTCATAGATCCAGTTCCCTTTCTTCTTTTGGTGCTCTTGCCCCTGGCGGCGTCGAGCTTCCTGAGCGGGTAGTTGACAGGATTCTTGATGCCCTTGCACGTTGCATCGGGTTTGCATATACCCACGGCCTTCATCCACGCCTGGTTTTCGCAGTTCGGCGGGAGCTTGCTCTCTGTCCTCGCCATGTGCCAGCGCAGATGGGTTCGCAGGTAATTCATGTGAAGCGGCGGCTTGTTCTTCTGATTCCATTTCGCAACCAGAGATTCTATGTTCTCCCATTTCCATTTCAATGATGACAGATAGTTGATGAGTATGAACATCGCCCTTTTCCTGCCGTCGGACAGGCCCTCGAGTATCCTCTTTATGCAGGGCGGCGCAAGGTCCAGCGGGACCGCATTCTGAATCGTTATCTTTCTTGCAATCTTCTTTGTTTCCTCTCGCTGTTTCTTTGCCCACCACTCGACCGATTCTGATATGAGGAATCCGGCCTCGCCCGGCTTTCCATGTTTCAGGTATCCGGCGAATGCCTTTATGTTTCCTGGCTTTGCTTTTTCCCTTCTGAAGTCTTCAAGACTTTCCTCAGACAGCGGCATTGACATGAGCCCCGTGGTCCTGTGGAGCGAGTAGGGCATCCTGAACAGATGCCTTGGTGAAATCAGAACAGGATCTATATCAACAATCTGGAAGGGGTCGAAGTTCTCACCCTTCAGTATCTGGCCTAGCGGCTTTCCAGCCTGCTCGGCGAGCTGCGCAGGCATGTATTTTTTCAGCAGTTTTTTCTCAAGCTCGGCCCTCATGAAATCCTTTATGTAAAGCCCTATCTGCCTTGCGAGATCGGGAAACATCGAAACGCTCTTTTTATAGTCAATACTTTCGGGTATGGATTCCCATGGTATTCCTATATGGAAGCCCGTGCCCCCGGTGAACTTCACCGATACTGTACTGAGCCCGTGCTTCTTAAGCACCTGCAGAAGAATCATACTCGCTATCTTCCCGTGCTCGGTGTCCTCGCAGTCGATGTCAAGAATGATGTCCCATCCTATTCTGAGTTTGTCATAGCTTTCCTCTGTTTTTATGGCCATGGGATTGGACCAGCGCTCAAGGGAGCAGTGGAATTCGACAACACCCTTCCTTACCATTGCAACGATGTCATTGGGATATATCAGGATGTTCGGCCTCGTGCCGAACGAGCCGTTCCTGAAAACCCCTGCGACTTCCCTGTCTTTCGCAGCGGCCAGTATCGCTGCCTGGACATCCTCCCTGGAGTAATAGGCCAGAATCTCCTTATAATCCATGGATAAATCTTGTAGACAAAATTTAAATTACGCAGGTTATTTTGAGAGCCCCAATACAAAGGAGTAAAGCCCCTTCAGCAGCATTATCACACCCATGTAAAGGAAGAAGCCGAAGACCCAGCCCGCATAGGACATGAAAAGGAATACGCACGCTATCAGGTCAATCACCCCAAGAATTGCAAAGACCGAACCGCCGGATGCGCCTATGGAATACAGGCTCTTTAACAATGCCAGTATGCCGAGTAACATTATGAAGCCGCTGGCTACCATTGGCATGCCCGGGCTCAGGGCAAGTATAATTCCGACAAGTACATCGAATATACCGAATGCTACCAGGAACATAAGCTTAATGAAACAAGGTGTTTTAAAAAGGTTCTATATCACTTCAATTCCGGGTTTTCCGGGCTCTGCCCTGCGCGCCTTGGCGCTGCCCGATTTTCCGGCGTCGATTATGTTTACCCTGCAGCCGAGCTGGGACTCGAGGAACTCCCCTGAATCGCTAAGAGCTGCGAATTCCTCACGTGAGCTGAGTATGTCCCTGAGCTTTGCTGTCTCTGTCTTGAGCATGGACTCGATGAATCCGGCTGCGTGCTTGCCTTCTTTCCTCACTTCAGGGTTCTTCATCAGCGCTGACATCAGTGTTTTCCTATCCTTTGCCCCGGATTTCTTTATTATTTCCCTGCGTACAGCGTGTTTCCATTCCGGAGCCACATAGATGTTTATTTCCTTAGGTTTCTTCCCGACCAGTTTTATTATCTCCCTAGTATCTGCAAGCGTCTGCTCCGTCAGCTTCTCTGCCATGTCAAGCTTCCTGTCTATCAGCTTCTCGTTCGCCTTTGGCCATCTCTCAACAGAGATGAAATCCTTGCCCGTTTTGTTGTAGCCAAGTCTTTCCCACATCTCTTCGGCTATGTGCGGGGTCAGCGGCGACAAAAGCAGCAATAAAGTTTTTACAGCCTCGTCAAGCGCCTTTCTGTGCGGGTTGCTCAGATATCTTTTGATTCTGCTGGCGAAACCCATGAGCTCTCCCACAGCAAGATTGAACCTCAGGTTCTCCATGTGCTCAGTGAATGTCTTTATTGTCCTGTGGATTCTGCTTCTCATCTGCTTGTCAGCCGTCTCCAGAGTGCCCTTCCTTGCATTCTTCTTCCTGGCTTCATCAACAAGAGCGCAGACCCTGTTCAGGAACTTATGGGCACCGACAACACCCTTGTCGCTCCACTCAAGCTGGCTCTCCGGGCTTGACACGAAGAGAAGGAACAGCCTTGCCGTATCGATTCCGTACTTCTTTGATATATCCTCCTGCGTCACGATATTACCGAAGCTCTTGCTCATCTTGTGACCGTCCTTGTAGACAATGCCCTGGTTGAACAGCCTCTGGAAGGGCTCGTCAAAGTCAAGCAGACCCATATCTTTGAGCGCCATTGTGAAGAAGCGTGCATACATAAGGTGCATGACTGCATGCTCAACTCCGCCTATGTACAGGTCAACAGGCATCCAGCTTTTTACTGCTTTCCTTTCAAATCCCGCAGACTTCTCTTTTGGTGAGCAGAATCTCAGGAAGTACCAACTTGAGTCAACGAATGTGTCCATGGTGTCGGTCTCCCTTTTTGCCCTGCCACCGCATTTGGGGCATTTGGTCTCGACGAAGTTCTTCATATCATTCAGTGGGTTGCCGTGGCCGGTGAATTTCACGTTCGTGGGCAGGATTACGGGCAAATCCTTTTCGGGCACGGGTACTATGCCGCATTTCTCACAGTAGACAACCGGTATCGGCGTGCCCCAGTACCTCTGCCTTGATATGAGCCAGTCCCTGAGCTTGTACTGAACGGTCTTTTTCCCGCAGCCCTTCTTCTCAAGGAATCTCGTTATATCGTCAATGGCGTCGATGCTACCCGAGCCGTCGAACTGCCCGGAGTTTATCATTATACCCGGCTCTGTGAACGCCCTGCTCATGGTCTTCTCGTCAATGTCATAGCTGTGTGGCTTTATGACAAGCCTTATGGGTATCTTGTACTTCTTTGCGAACATGAAGTCCCTCTGGTCGTGCGCCGGTACTGCGATTATCGCGCCCGTGCCGTATTCAAAAAGCACGAAGTTTGCTATGTATATCGGTATCCTCTCCTTCGTGACGGGATTAACTGCATAGCGACCTATGAACATGCCCTCCTTCTCACTATTCTCGGATGTCCTTTCGAATTTCTCCTGCAGCACGACCCTGTTCACAAAGCTCTTTACCTTTGCTTCATATTGGGTGCCCTTTATGAGTTCCATGACATCCGGATGCTCGGGCGCATAGACCAGGAATGTTATTCCGAAGAACGTATCAGGTCTCGTAGTGAAGACCTGCATCTTTTTATCAGAACCCTCAATAGGGAACTCTATTATGGTGCCCTCGCTCCTGCCAATCCAGTTCTCCTGCATGAGTTTGACGTTTTCGGGCCAGTCAATCTTCTTCAGACCTTTCAGTAGCCTCTCGGCGTACTTGGTTATCTTCAGGAACCACTGCTCAAGATTCTTTATCTCGACAGCGCTTCCGCACCTCCAGCACTTCCCCTTCTCAACCTGCTCGTTTGCGAGCACTGTCCTGCATTTTGGGCACCAGTTCACGGGCGCGAGCTTCTTGTACGCGAGCCCCTTCTTCAGCATCCGCAGGAAGAACCACTGGTTCCATCTGTAATACTCCGGATAGCACGTGGATATTTCCCTGCTCCAGTCGTAACTAAGCCCCAGCGCTTTTTGGTTCTTCTTTATACCCGCAATTGCCTTCTCGGTGTAAGCCTTTGGGTGGGTCTTGTTCTTTATTGCGGCGTTTTCCGCGGGCAACCCGAATGCATCGTAGCCCATTGGGTAGAGAACATTGAATCCCTGCATCCTCCTGAAGCGCGCGAAGCTGTCGCCCATGGCATAGTTGCGCACGTGTCCCATGTGCAGCCCGCTCGCGGAAGGGTATGGGAACATCTCGAGAACGTAGCATTTTTTCTTCTTCACACTTTCATTTGCGCGGAAGATTCCTGCCTTTTCCCACCTCTCCTGCCATTTCTTCTCCATCTTGCCAAAATCAGTTCCTTTCATACCTATTCATTTTTTGTTTCCATATAGTTAAATTGATTCAAAACCCGTGCTTCTCTGGGGCTTCGATTGGTACGGTTATATATATCTCATCTATACATATATGCGCAAAGTACGAACCGTTTCTTGATATTATTCCAGTAATTTTTGGGTATGATCCATACTGAAAGCCTTTGTCAAACACAGGGAATACTATATCGTCCGCTCTGTTTCCGTATTTTCTTATACAATCCTCAGCATCTTCAGGGTATTTGAAAAAGTCCCAGAAGTCTGGTGTTATTCCACCCATAGTTACACCTTCTTATTTTAAGGAAACATAATCTTCTTTCAGCAGGTTCGTTAAAGCTTTTCATCTATATCATCTTGTCAGAAACAAAGCCAATGAATGCTCTCCTACAAGAGCATCATTACTACAAGAAGCAGTACACCGGTCACTACCATGTGTATGGATGACGGCTTGATTTGCATAGAAATAGATTTGGCGAGCAATTATTTAAAGGTTAATGCTTACCTTATTTCGAACGGGCCCAGGTCTGTTGTGCGCTTCTCCTTTCTGACCTCAACGTTCCTGATTTCTGCGCCCGGAGGGCCCTGCCTACACAGCTCGACCATCTTCTCAACATCGTGCTCCTCGCCCTCAAAAACAGCCTCAACCTTCCCGTTCGGGATGTTCTTCACCCACCCATCAACCTCGTACATCCTTGCATTGCTTTTGAGGAACGAACGGAAGAAAACGCCCTGAACATTCCCTGATATCAGAACATGAATTCTTACCTTCTTCATATACTGACTCCCCACAATCAATGTTTAATTTATAACTGTAAGTAATTTATTCTTTTAATGGACGATGTTGTTGAAAAAGTGTTGCATGCTTCTGGTTTTGGGTCACTGAACCCCGTGCAGCAGTCGGCGCTTGATTCAGGGTTGCTCAGGGGCAGAAGCCTGGTTGTTGCAGCGCCGACTGCGTCAGGCAAGACGCTCGTTGCAGAGATGGCCGCGCTGGATACTATAATGAGGCGCGGGAAAAAGGTCGTCTACATCGTCCCGCTCAAGGCCCTTGCATCGGAGAAGTATGAGGATTTCAGGGAGAAGTATGAGAAGTTTGGCCTGCGCGTGGCACTGAGCATCGGGGACCTTGATTCAACAGACCCCTGGCTTGCGAATTATGACCTTATCATTGCTACTTCGGAAAAAATGGATTCCCTGCTCAGGCACGGAATTGTATGGGCCCATGAAATAGGTTTGGTTGTCGCCGATGAAATACACCTGCTCAATGACCCTGGCAGGGGGCCAACGCTTGATATCGTGCTCACAAAACTCAGGCAGACCTCAAACCCGTGCATCCTCGGCCTGTCAGCAACCATAAGCAACTACAAGGAACTTGCGGAATGGCTGGATGCAGGTGTAATCAAATCCGACTACAGGCCCGTGAAGCTCTACAGGGGGCTGCATTTTGACGGGGATGTTTCCTTTGTTCCAGAGAGGAAACTGGAGCTCAGAAGCAACAACCCACTGGAGGAGCTTGTCAGCGACACACTTGAAAAGGACAAGCAGGCGCTCGTTTTTGTTTCGACTAGGAAGAGCACAGAGGTGGTTGCGGAGAATCTTGGGAAGGCAACGGAAAACATGCTTGATGCCGAAAGACTGAAAAGGCTGTCAGGTCTTTCAGAAGAGGTGCTACATGTCGTGGGCCACCCCACGAGGCAGTGCGAACAGCTTGCGAAGTGTGTAAAAAAGGGCTCTGCGTTCCATCATGCAGGGCTTGCCGCGAAGCAGAGGAAGCTTATAGAGGATTCCTTCAGGCAGGGCCTAATAAAGGTTGTCACTGCCACCCCAACCCTTGCTTTTGGCCTGAACCTCCCCGCTTACAGGGTAATTGTCAGGGACCTGAAGCGCTTCGCCTCGTTCGGCATGGAGTACATACCGGTGCTTGAGATACAGCAGATGCAGGGTAGGGCCGGCAGGCCCAGATATGACGACGAGGGCGAGGCAATACTCCTTGCAAAGAGTAAGTCAGAGGCAAAGTATGCGTGGGACAGATACATCAACGGTGATTCTGAGAAGATAACATCAAAACTCGGGGTCGAGCCTGTGCTCAGGACTCACGTTCTTGCGCTTATAGCGTCCGGCGTGACGCCGACAAGGAAGGAGCTGCTTGACTTCTTCTCAAAGACCTTCTACGCCTTCCATTACAAAGAGATGTCAGAGCTTGATGCCATTCTCGGCAGGGTCATAGCAATGCTCAGGGACTTCGGTTTCATTTCTGTGAATGGTGAGGTATCTGAAGCGCGGGATTCGGAAAATAGTGGTTTCCAGCCGGCATCGAGCATGATTGAACATGACTTTGGTGAGCTTAGGGCAACAAAAATCGGGAAAAGGATATCCGAGCTCTACCTTGACCCTCTAACTGCAAATGAGCTGATAAAAGGCCTGCAGGAAGCTAAGAAGAAGAATTGCCTTGAAACATTCAACCTGCTGCACATGGTTTCGAACACCGTGGAGATGAGACCCCCTGTTTCACTAAGAAAGAGGGACCATGAGCTGATAAACGAGACAATGAACCGGCATGGCAACAGGCTCCTTGGCAGAATCCCAAACGAGTGGGACATCGAGTACGATGATTTCATAAGGTCGGTCAAGACAGCAATAGTATTTGATGCGTGGGCAATGGAGATGGGTGAGGATAGGATTCTCGAGGAATTCGGGGTAACCCCGGGCGAGCTCAGGGCACGGCTTTCCAACCTTGACTGGCTGCTCTATTCAAGCGGAGAGATTGCACTGCTGCTCGGGTTCATGGACATGCTCGGACAGATACGGAAAACCAGAATCAGGACAAAATATGGCATAAGGGAAGAGCTGCTGCCTCTTGTAAAGCTTAAGGGCATCGGACGCATCAGGGCAAGGATGCTATGGAACGCTGGATTCAGGAAAATCGCAGATCTCAGGAAGGCTTCTCTGCAGCGGGTGGAAAAGATTGTAGGCAAAAAAATAGCAGAAAGCATAAAGCAACAGCTATGATTTGGTTTCATTTTATATACTGGTTAATAACAATATAATTATATGGCGAAGGGGGGAGGGACAAAAAACCTGACAAACCAAAAAAGAAAGGCTCCCCAAAGAGTGGTGGAGCTTCTTCAAGTGCCGTGGCTGTGGTTGCACAGATGATTTGAGTTTGTCTAAGTCTTATTAATCCCACTCTCAATTCTTTAGCATGAAAGAAGCCTTGTTCTATGAGAAATCTTCTGGAAAGCGGGTAAAATGCACACTGTGCCCGCGTCACTGTGTGATACCCGACGGTGAGCGCGGCCTCTGCAGCACGCGAGAGAACCGCGGCGGCAGGCTTTATTCGGTTTATTACGGAAAGCCATGTTCTGTCAGCATCGACCCGATAGAGAAGAAGCCGCTTTTCCATTTTGCGCCCGGTTCGCAGGCATTGTCCATTGCAACCGCTGGATGCAACCTTGCATGTGCTTTCTGCCAGAACTGGGAAATATCACACCCAGAGACAGAGGTTCCGACCGAAGACCTGCCGCCGGAAAGAGTTGTGGAAATCGCAAAGAATTATAGCGTGCAAGGCATATCTTACACTTATACGGAGCCCACAGTATTCTACGAGTACGCACTGGACACGATGAAACTCGCCCGAAAGGCCGGGCTCTACAATATGTGGGTTTCCAACGGCTATACCAGCCCCAGACCCGCGCAAAAGGCAGCAAAGTACATGGATGCCATAAACATTGACCTCAAGGGTGATGTCAAATTCTACAGGAAATTGTGTGGTGTGCCGAGCGAGGAGCCCGTATACGATGCGCTCAATGTCTACAAAAAATCTGGTGTGTTCATCGAGATAACGAATCTCATAATCCCGGGCTGCAACGACAGGCCGGAACAGATTGAGAAGCTCGTGCGCTGGGTCAGGGATAATCTGGGTCCCGACACACCGCTGCATTTCTCAAGGTTCTATCCGAACCACAGATTGACTGATGTGAAGCCGACGCCGGTCAGCACACTCGAGAAGGCATACAACATTGCCAGAAAAGCGGGAATGAAGTGGGTTTATGTCGGCAACGTACCCGGACACAGGAACGAATCCACATACTGCCCGAAGTGTGGGGAGGTTGTCATAAAGAGGGAAGGGTACAATATTGATTTAAAAGAAAGTTGCAGCAAATGTAATACAAGAATAATGCTTAAAGGGCAGAAGTGGATAAAATGATAATCGGATTGATAGGTGCGTTCTTCATACTGTTCTCGTGGTTTTTGAGATGATAGAAACAGTCAAGCGTCACAAGAGGCTGATTGATCTCATGTTCGCATTCCTTTACTTCGCCGGGATTATATTTCTTATATACTACAGCATCCAGATAAATGATGTCGTTTTCTTTTACCTCAATACATCCATATTTGTTTTCGTTGCGGGTGAACTTCTGGTCAGTATGTTTTTAATAAAGAAAAGAAAAAAATAAACCTTTTAAAAACAACCCACAATCTATTCCTATGGACGAGGACATTCGGGAGATTACAAAAAAGAAGCTCAGCGAGGGGTGGATAAAGTCCTGGATGATGATAGAGGCCCTGGCAATAAACAAGGAAACCGTTGATTCCGCGCTGAACAAACACATAGAGAAGATTGAGAAGGAGGACAAGAGTATTGTCATCAAAAAGGAGTTCAAAGAGACCAAGACCGTGGAAAGCCCTTTCGAGGATGTCAAGGAAGCGCACTCGGGTATCGTGGAGCTTGAAATCCTGACAGAGACACTGGACAAACTGTTCTTCATCGTAATAAACTACGGGCCCTCTGCAGTGGAGATACTCGAGCCGGAGAAGATAACCATAGACATGGGAGAGGCTCAGGGCATCCTGAACTCAATGGCAGATATCATACACAAGTTCGCCGCTGCAACAATGGGCGGGCTCGGGGTCGAGACCTGATTCGGGTTAAACCGAACAAAAAGTGCCTGATATTTAAGCAGGCCTGCTAATTGGTTGTTCATGGGCAAGGTCATGAACCTGGCTGCTGGTTAAACGGTGAAGCCAATGAGCTTATAGTAATAGTTATTAAATATTATAATTCTCTAATATTTTTTCTATTTCTTTTATCGACTCAGATTCTATGTGTGCATATACGGAATAATCGCCCGGCAACAGGATTTCTTTTTTCACAGTCTTGCCCTCTATCATGTATCTCATCAGATTATTGCGCATAGCGTAAAGTGCCCTCACAATTGCTGTTCTCTTTGGGGATATCTCTGTTGGGAGTATCTCTGATGTTTTCATGTAAAAGAATTGAATCAAAGTATTAAAAGTTTTACCAGTGACAACTCACATGAAAAACATAAAAACAATTACCAGAATAATGATGATAACGACCACTATTGGGATTATCTTGGTTTTGAGCGCTTTTCCTATTGATTTTTTGCGGGACGGGACGGGACCGCCTATTCTGTCCATGCTCTCGACGAAGTCCATGGCCTCATTGACCTGCTCGTTGGTCCAGCCCTTTTCCACCAGAGCCTGTCCGATCTGATCTATGGTATAGCCTTTTTTCAGGTATTCTTTCACAAACTTGATAAGGGTCTGGTCGGGCATTGATTAATATTTGTCCGCACGGGCTTAAATTTCTTAGAATGCATTAACAACACTATCGAAAATTCTTTTTGCTTTTGTTCGCTGGAGTTTAATTCCAAACAGTTTATTCATACTTTCTATTTCGGTGTAGACTACATGTTTGCTGGGAATATAGTTCCCCTTGTAATGTGTATTGAAAAATCTTTCTACACTTCCATATATTTCTTCCGGATTCACTTCGCCCGTTGATAAAAGACTATATAGAAATTTCTCTCTGGCAACGATTTGGTAATCTATCGGGTCATCAATTGCATCTAAATTCTCACAAAGCGCTTTATAGCGCCTGTACATTGCTTCAGCCAATATTTTCTCATCTCTGGTTAATGTTATTTCTTTCATTCAAAACACCCTTTTCTGAATCCCCCTATAAATCCGGTCAGCTTCTCCATAATCGCCTCTTAACATTGCCCTTAAAAAATCATTTGCAACCTCAACTCTTTTGTCTTCTGTTAAATTCGGCAGAGCAAATTCTATTCCATTTATTTTCATTGCGTTTGTTAGGTCCTCTGTTTCTCTCAATTTTTTAAAATAAAGTTTTATCTCTCCACATGGCAACTGTTTTCCACCACTTGCATAGTCTTTTCCTAATATCATATTAATCACTGATAAATAGTGACATTTTAGGATTTATAAAGCTTTCGGTGAGGTAAAAATGGGCGTTAACTGCTGGTTTTGTTTTTTGTAAAATCAGATGAAAACCCGTATGTCCGCTGCGATGCAGTGTTTGTCGTCTATGAAAAGGGGGTTGATGTCAAGCTCCCTTATGGGCTTTTTGGTTTTCTGGAGCTTCCACATCATTCTCGATATGCTGAGCAGGCAGTTTTCAAGGGCCTTCATGTCCACTTTTTTCTGCCCCCGTGCCCCTGCAAGCAGGGGGTAACCCTTTATGCCTGAAATCATGTACCTTGCATCCTTCTTCTTTATGGGCACTATGCCGAAAGAAACGTCCTTCATGACCTCGACGAATATGCCACCGAGACCGAACATTATCACGGGCCCGAACTGCGGGTCCTGCTTGCCGCCGATTATTACCTCGCGGATTCCGGAACCCGATACCATCTCCTGTACTATAACACCCCTTATGTCCGCCTTTGGCTTGTGTTTCTTCGCATTCTTTAGTATGCGCGCAAAGGCCTTCCTCAGCTGGAAGACGTCCTCCACGCCGAGTGCAAGGACACCGGCGTCTGTCTTGTGTATTATGTCCGGGGAAGAAACCTTCATGACAACAGGGTAGCCGATTTTCTTCGCGCAGGCGGCGGCCTCAGCTTCTGTCCTTGCCAGCATGTGCCTGGCAACGGGCACGCCAAAGCTTCCGAGGAGCTTCGCGGCCTCAAGGTCGTCCATCTTTTTCATGATTAATATTATGCCTCCTGATAGTTAAATTTAAATCCGCCATGAAAAAATTTAATCATGAAAACCATGAAGTCCAGGAAGATCATAGTCTCCAGAGGCAGGAAAGGCAACATGCTTACATGGTACCTTATAACCATCAATGTTGTCGCCTTTCTTATCGTGTTTTCGATGCCCGAGGCGGCTCGCGAAGCGGTGTTCCAGAACTTCTCGTTCTCCATGGCGAGCACAGGGCAGATATGGAGATGGCTGACATCTCTGTTCCTGCATGTGAGCGCATCACACCTGTTCTTCAATATGCTGGGATTGTACTTTTTCGGTAAGATTGCCGAGAAAGAGCTCCCGAGAAGTTGGTTCCTTTCGCTTTACTTCGTGGGCGGACTGCTTGGAAATTTCATCTTCGGTGTCACTGACCCGGGGCTTGTTGCCGGGGCATCGGGTTGTGTTTTTGCGATAATGGGAGCTGCCATGCTGCTGAACCCGATAAAGAAGACGCACTTCTATGTAATACCACTGCCTATTGGCATTGTTGCCATAATATTCGTCCTGACAGAAGTCTTTGTTGCATACTTTGACGCCACACTCGGCGGCGTAGCACACATGGCGCACCTTGGCGGGCTCCTGACCGGTACCGTATTCGCATTCTTCTATGACGTGCGGCGCGCAATGAAGGGCAGCATGGTACTTGGTGTCTGCATACTGCTGCTGTTGTTCCTCGGTCCTGTATTCGGGCTGATAGCCGGGATAGGCGTAATCATACTCAACACAATAGATGCCATAATAGGTTTCTTTCTCTATGGCCTGGCCTCTCTACTTTCATTCATGTGGGTATTTCTGCTATAAAGAAAAAGAAGGGAGGTGAAAAAAATCACCTTCCGACTATTGGTACGCCCAGTTCCTGTGAGTAATCTTTTCTGACTTCCTCTTTCTGCGCGACAGGCCCCAAAATGTAGGGGGACTTTATTCCGGTCATTATTGTTATGACCCGCAGCTTGCTTCCGAATGCAGGGTCAATCCTTGCCCCCCAGATTACCTGCGCGTCAGGGTCGAGCTGCTTCGAGACGTATTCCCCTATGAGGTTTATCTCGTCCAGCTTCAGGTTGTCGCCGCCGGTTATGTGTATAAGGGCGCCTGTGCCACCTTCATAGCTCACCTCGAGAAGGGGGTTTGTCATTGCTTTCATTACAGCCTCTTCTGCCCTGTTTTTGGTGTCGGACTCGCCAAAACCAACCGATGCCACGCCGCCCGAATGCATTATCGTCTTTACGTCGGCATAGTCCAGGTTGACCAGCGAGGGCTGTGATATCGTCTCTGTCACACCCTTTATCGTTGTCGCTATCAGGTTGTCCGCAACACCAAAGGCCTGTTGTAGCGGCAGGTCGCCGGCTATTTTCAGCAGCTTGTCATTCTCTATGACAATCACTGTGTCGCATACCTGCCTGAGCTGGTACAGCCCGTCCTCGGCCTTGCCTATCCTTGCACCTTCTATTTTGAACGGCATTGTGACGCATCCTATGACAATCGCGCCCATATCCTTCGCTATTTCTGCTATCAGCGGAGAAGCTCCGGTGCCCGTGCCGCCACCGAGACCTGCTGTTATGAACAGCATATCCACGTCCTTGAGTGCGTTTCTTATTTCCCTTTCGCTTTCCTGGGTTGCCCTCCTTCCTATATCAGGATATCCTCCTGCACCGAGCCCCTTCGTAAGCTCCTTGCCTATCATTATCTTCTTGTGGCTGTTTGTCACAGACAGATGCTTTACATCAGTGTTTATTGCAATTGTCTGGGCTCCCTTTACGTTCATATCAGTCAGTCTTTTTACGCTGTTGTTTCCTGCACCCCCGCATCCCATGACGCATATCTTCGCTTCCTTGACATCCATACCGAATTCCTTTTGTATTTCGCTGATTTCTTCATGGTGCTGGACGGGCTCCTGAACGACGGGTTGAGCCTGTGTATGGGGCGCCTGTTCAACGGTCCTTTCGCTTTCGATGGGTTCGCCGTACTCGTTGAAAGACCTGTCAAAAGCTTTCTGAACCAAAGATTCCATATATCCACCTCCCTTTTAACGCCACTCCAAAACATATATCGGAGCAGCGAAATCTTTTTTAAACTCCTTTTTGTATTATATTCATCAGAATAAGCAAAACCACTTCAATTAATCACTTTCCCCAAAGTGACACAAAGCAAACTTCAATCCCTCAATTGAATTTGCTCTAGTTCTGTACGCCTGATTGAGTATAATGTATTTGTATTCATGATATATAAATCTATCAGCCAAGAATGTTTTTTGCCGTTTGTTTTATGTCATTGAACTCATGGAATATCAAATCTTCAGCCTCTTTCTTGATAAACTCAGGCAGGCCGCACTTTGGTATATATCCAATGAGCTCAAGGAAGCCCCTACCTTTTACCTTTTTGTTTCCTATCCTGCCCTGCACTGCAAGGGGACCCTCCCAGTAGTTGACCACACCAAACAACATTTCCTGTTCCCTTACAAGCGGCTCGACATCCAGGCTTATTCCTTTGCCCGGAATCTCAATATGCCATGACAGGGGATAAGTGGCTTTTGTTCGAGGGCTTGTCCACGTTGTTCCAGTCGGTATGAGCACGAGCCTGGAAACATTCTCTTGTTTCTCCTTTTTGTTCATTATGCACGCCATCCTGTACTTCTTTCTCCTACCGTACTCAAAACAGAGTATGTCCGTGCCGTTGTCAAGTTGTATGGAAAACCATGTCCATTTATCCCTTTTGTATGCTACGTTTGCCCATTGGTGATCCATCCACGACTTGCCGCTCACTTTTATATTCCTCCCGTTTATGTTTATGGTACCGTTCGTCCTGAGGTCTGTCAGGGAATAATAGTAAGTGTACCTTGGCCCGGGCAGCCTGAAAAAACCCCTGCCTCCAGTAAGCAGTGGCCTTTTCATTGATTTCATCCTGAGGTTGAGTGTACTGCTCTTCAGCCGATATTCCGAATCACCCATCTTTTCCATTACACAGTCACCGTATTTGGCAAACAGCATGGGTTTCTTGAAGTTGTTGGTGTCCGGTTTTAAGACATAGCTTATATTCGGATAACATTTCATTCTCTTTATGTCCGAAACCATGGAATGGGTAAAAAATAAATTCCTGACCGGGAGCGGGAATTCACTTATGACAGGCAGCTTAATCCGTTTTATGTCAGCCTTGAACATTGTATTCATGAAAGCATAGCTGTTTCCTCTGTTGTCCTCAAGGTTACCGTTGAAGTACCACCACTCCACTATGTGGTTATGTTCTGATTCATCCTGGGGGAATACAACCATTTTTAGTTCTTTCATATATCTATATTGTCTCCGCGAAATAAAAAAATTACAAAATTATTTATAGATTACCTCTCAGTATTGTTTATGCAGGAATACAAAAAGCTTCTGGAAGCCGGAATGAAGAAGATAATGAAAACCGGGTCTACTGGAAGGTTTGAAGTACCCGGAGCCAGGGTTATGATATCCGGAAGCAGGACCATATTCAACAATTTCTACGAAATAGCAAATACCCTCAGGAGGAACCCGCAGCACCTACTCAAGTTCCTGCTCAAGGAGCTGGCGACGTCCGTGGACATGCGCGAAAAGAATGTCATATTCGTAGGCAATTTCTCACAGGCACATATCGACAGGAAAATCGAGCTCTACGTGAAGAGCTATGTCCTGTGCCCGGAGTGCGGCAAGCCCGATACAAAACTGGTGAAGGAAGACAGGAACACGTTCCTCGTATGTGAGGCCTGCGGTGCGAGGCACATAGTCGCAAGGGTCTAGTGCAGGACCAGCAGTTTTATAAAACGAAGGGTGCAATAAGAGAATAGCATATCAGGAAATAACTATTTCTTATATGTTAGATAGAAGGAGAAGAACACAAATGGGAGATTTCAGGCATGAAAGAAAACCGTTCAGAAGGGACTCCGGCCCCCACCAGATGCACAAGGCAATATGCTCCGAGTGTGGGAAGGAATGTGAGGTTCCATTCAAGCCGACAGAAGGCAGGCCGGTTTACTGCAGAGATTGCTTCATGAAGAAGCACAAGCGTTAGTTGCATACTAATTCTTTAGTTGCAAAGGTGGATTGTTTTTTAGTTTTAATTATATCAAACCCCGGGCGGGTCGCTAATGAGCATGTAGAATCAATGTATATCACTTTTTCGGTATCTGTATATAATTGGATTTGCAGGCTTAAATATCAGTAATCATTCATCCCGCCTCCGGGGGGAGGCGTCGGGCCGCTTTCTTCCGCCTTGCCCGCGGATATCACGTCGTCTATCCTCAGTATCATCTCAGCTGCCTCTTCGGCAGACTTAATAGCCTGGAGCTTTATCTTGAGAGGCTCGATAACTCCTGACTTCAGCATGTCCTTGGTATCGCCAGATACCACGTCCAGGCCGAACGATTTGCCACCTTTTTCGTGCTCTGATATGAGAGCAGTAAGCTTGTCAATCGGATCAAGCCCAGCATTCTCGGCAAGGCTTCTCGGGATGGATTCTATGGCATCGGCGAACGCGTTTATTGCAAGCTGCTCCTTTCCACTGAAGGTCTCGGCAAACTTCCTCACATTCTTTGAGACCTCGATTTCGGGAGCCCCGCCTCCAGGGACGAATTTCCCAAGTTCCAGAGTAGCCGAAACGTCCTTGATAGCATCCTGTAAAGCGCGCTCCACCTCGTCGACGACGTGCTCTGTGCCACCCCTGACAAGTATGGTCACTGCCTTGGGCTTTTTGCATTTCTCCACGAAAACCATCTCGTCACCTGCGATCTTCTTTTCATAGACAAGCCCCGCATACCCGAGGTCTTCCTTTGACAACTCCTTGATGTTACTGACTATTTTGGCTCCAGTGGATTTTGAGAGGGCCTTCATGTCAGATTCACTGGCTCTCCTGATAGCGAGTATCCCGGCCTTCGCGAGATAGTGTTGTGGGAGGTCGTCTATGCCCTTCTGGCAGAAAAGCACATTTGCGCCGGAGTCTATAACTTTCTGGGCCATGTCCTTAAGGGACCTCTCCTCCGCGTCCAGGAAAGACTGCAACTTCTCCGGTGTGTCAATGTCAATCTTGGAATCTATCTCTGTCTTCTTGATCTCGAACTCAGAATTAACCAGAGCAATCCTTGCGTTCTCCACCCTCTTCGGCATGGCGGAGTGCACAACCTCCTTATCAATGACCACACCCTCCACGAGTTCGGTGTCGCTTATGGAACCTCCCTGTTTCTTCTTTATCCTTATGTCCAATGCGTCAACCGAAACCTTGCCATCCTTTGCTTCGGCGACCATTTTTACGGCTTTCACAGCGACTGCGGCAAGCTCCTTGGACGCCTTCTCAGCAGACTTCCCTGTCATGGCAGTCCCCGCAATCTGCTCAAGCTTTTCATCATCATCGACAGAAACATCAATCCCCATTTCCTGGAGAATCTGAATGGATTTCTCTTTCGCCGCCCTGTAACCCTTGGTTATTACAGTCGGGTGTATGTTCTGGGCAATGAGTTCTCCGGCATTCTTAAGTAGCTCCCCGGCTATTACGACGGCTGTGGTTGTCCCGTCGCCAACCTCCTCGTCCTGGGTCTTGGCGACCTCGACCATCATCTTCGCCGCCGGATGCTCAATCTGCATCTGGTCAAGTATGGTGGCCCCGTCGTTTGTTATGACTATGTCGCCAATGGAATCGATAAGCATCTTGTCCATGCCTTTCGGGCCAAGCGTTGTCCTGACGGCATCGGCGACCGCCTTTGCCGCTGCTATATTGTTTCCCTGCGCATCCCTTCCCCTGCTGCGCATGGCACTCTCCGACAATATGAATATTGGCTGTGCTCCCAGCTGAGCAACCTTGTTCGACATGAAACCACCTCCTAAATAATATCTCTTTTTTCCCTTACAGGAAGCATGAATTCCCTGTCAATATCTTCCGCTATCTCCCTAATGGACTTCATCACCCTTTCCAGATCAAGTTCAATCTCGTCCACAACCTTCCGGAGACTCCTCATCCTGAGTTCGAACATTCCATCTTCCTTTATAATAAGACCTGAGTTTATCATTGTCTTGATATGGTGTATGACTGCGGTCCTGCTGACGTTTACCTTCTCTGAAAGATCTTCTGCGCTTATGCCGCTGTTCTTTGCCTTTAGTATGCTCTTGAATATTTTCAGGCCTGTCTTTTCTTTATCCCTTTTACCCAAAAGGCCCAAAGAGCTGCAGAACCATTCAATATCGTTTTCCATATCTTTTTCAACGGGCTGTCTCAAAGAACGTACTGTTATCTGTTTCATGATAATATATTGGAGCGTAATCTTTAAATATTTTAACTATTAATATAATATCTGAAATAGTCAGTAAATATCCAAAATGTGCATGTGAGTAGTGCATTATGTATGAATGTCGACTGTAATAACACTCCTAGGGCGTTCGTACATAAACAAATACCCGTAGATGCTGCAGGAAAGGAGGCCAAACCCCTCTGGAGGTTATCCAGCTTAAGATGTTGGTCTTGGCGGCCTGTAGTACGTTTCTCAGGAATGTAAAACAGGAGGATTGCTTTCAGGTGTTTGGTTATTCACCTGAGACAGCTTTGGCGTCGCGGGTATGATTTAAAATATGGAGGTGGATTGAAATGGCAAAAAAATGGAGCATTTGGAACGAGATGAGAGAGATACAGAACCAGATGGATAATCTGTTCGGCAGGTTCTTCGGTCAGCAGCCTCTGACAACAGGCCTTTTGCCTGGACCAGAAACCTCTTTGGCTGATAAGGATTTCAGGCAACCACTCGCCGACGTGATTGACAAGAAAGATGAAATCGTAGCAAAGATAGAGATGCCCGGCATTGACAAGAAAGACATCGAGATAAACCTAACCGAGGATGGCATCGAGATAAAGGCCGAAAAAAAAGAGGAGTACAAAGAAGAGGATAAGAAGACCGGAAGGCACAGGTTCGAGAGAAGCTATGCCGGCTTTTACAGGTATTTCGGCCTCCCGAAAGGCGTGGACATAGATAAAGTAGAGGCGACATGCAGGAACGGCATCCTTGAGCTGAGGATCCCGAAAAAAGAGGGCCATAAGGAGAAAGTGAAGAAGATAGAGGTCAGGTAATCACGTTGGTAGTATATCTACCAATTATTGTTATGTGGTCAGATGAAAAGGAAGCAGAAAACAGGAAAAGAAAACTATCGCATAAAGAAGGAGCTTGAGGAGAAGTCTAAGCTTGCGGATGAAAGGCTGAGCCAGATAAGATACCTGCAGGCTGACTTTGATAATTACAAGAAGAATTTGGACAAACAGAGAGTTCAGTTCGAAACAACTGCCAACCAGAGGCTGATAACCAAATTGCTGCCTATTATAGACGACTTGGAGGCGGCTGTGGAGAAGTCAGGCAACAAAGAGGCGCAGGAAGGCTACAGTATCATACTCAGGAAGCTATTGGATGTGCTGTTAAAAAGCGGTCTCAAACCAATAGAGTCGGTTGGGAAGAAATTCGACCCGTATTACCACGAAGCCATTATGAGCACGGAATCTGACAAGTCTGAAGGAACCGTGCTGGAGGAACTGCAGAAGGGATATATGTTCCATTCGAACGTCATAAGGCATTCGAAAGTCAAAGTGGCAAAAAATAAAAAACCTAAACATAAAAAAGGATATGATGATCATGGGTGAAGAAAAAGAAACTAAGAAAGAGAAGATAATCGGGATAGACCTCGGGACTTCAAACTCCCAGGCAGCGGTAATCATAGGAGGGAAGCCGACAATAATCCCGTCGGCTGAGGGAGCCACGGTAGCGGGAAAGATGTTCCCTTCTGTTGTGGCATTCACGAAGGACGGGCAGATACTGGTAGGAGAACCTGCGAGAAGGCAGGCCGTCTCAAACACAGAAGGCACTGTGATGGGCGCCAAGAGGAAGATGGGAAAAGATTTCAAGTACAATATCCGCGGCAAGGAGTACACCCCCCAGCAGATTTCCGCATTCATACTCCAGAAGATAAAGAGGGACGCCGAGGACTTTATTGGAGAGAAAGTCAGCAAAGCAGTCATTACAGTCCCTGCCTATTTTGATGACAACCAGAGGACCGCAACAAAGGATGCCGGCAGGATTGCTGGCCTGGACGTGGTGAGGCTTGTCAATGAGCCAACGGCAGCAGCCATGGCTTATGGAATAAACAAAAAGGGTGAGGAGCATAAGATAATGGTTTTCGATTTCGGGGGCGGTACACTCGATGTAACCATAATGGAATACGGCGACGGAACTTTCACCGTGCTCTCCACATCAGGCGACACCCAGCTCGGTGGAAGGGATATGGACGAGGCCCTCATGAAATATATTATCGATGACTTTAAGTCAAGGGAAGACTTTGACATCAACAACGACGATATGGCCATGCAGAGAGTAAGGGAAGCTGCAGAAAAGGCAAAGATAGAGCTTTCCACGACATTGGACACTGACATAAACATTCCTTACATAACATCCACGGACAAGGGACCGAAACACCTCAACATGAAGATAACAAGGTCTCAGATGGAAAAGCTCGTCATGCCCATAATAGAGAAATGCAGGTACCCGATGGAGCAGGCCATAAAGGACGCTAAGCTTAGCAAAGATAAAATTGACAAGATCATAATGGTGGGCGGGCCCACGAGGATGCCTGCCGTGCGCAAATTTGTCGAGGACTTCGTTGGGAAGAAAGTCGAGGGTGGGGTCGACCCCATGGAGTGCGTCGCTTTGGGGGCTGCAATACAGGGTGGCGTGCTTGCCGGGGATGTCAAGGACATAGTCCTGCTCGATGTTACCCCGTTGACATTGGGAATTGAGACGCTTGGCGAGGTCATGACACCGCTTATAGACAGGAATACGACCATACCTGTCAAGAAAAAGAAAACGTTCTCCACTGCAGCGGACTACCAGTCAGCGGTCACGATCCATGTCCTCCAGGGAGAGAGGAGCATGGCAAAGGACAACACAAGCCTCGGAAAATTCAACCTTGAAGGCATACCTCCGGCACCGAGGGGAATACCTCAGATAGAGGTCACGTTCGACATAGACGCGTCAGGAATACTCAATGTTTCTGCAAAAGACCTGGGAACAGGGAAGGAGCAGAAGATCACAATCACGGCCTCCACAAAGTTGTCTGACGATGAAATAGAGAAGATGGTGCAGGACGCAAAGGAACACGAGGAAGAAGACAAAAGGAATAAGGAGGAGGCAGAGGCAAGAAACAATGCTGACACGCTTGTCTACACTACCGAGAAGACACTTTCAGAGATAGGGGATAAGATATCAAAAGAGCAGAAGGAGAAAATAGAGAAATCAATGAAAGAGCTGAAAGAGGCGCTTTCCGGCAGCGACATAGAAAAAATCAAAAAGGAATCCGAGAACCTGCAGAAGGTCGTGGGGGAGGCAGGGGCATCCATCTATCAGGAAGCCATGAAAAAACAGGCCGAAGACGCTGCAAAGAGAGCTGCCGAGGGCAAAAAGGAAGAAAATACCGAAGACGAAAAACCCGGGAAAAAAAGGTCAAGTGACGAGAAAGTGGTTGACGCCGAATACGAGGTAAAGAACGATGGGAAGAAGAAAAAGAGCAAGGGGGAGAAGTAATTCTTTCGGAGAAAATGAAAGGCACAGGGTTGATTAGATGCATGACAGTGAAATAAAAGAACTTAACAAAAAATCCGAAGCGTATTCAAAAGAAACAGAAAAGATACTTGCAGAATTAAAAAGAGTGATAGTAGGCCAAGACTACGTCATGGAAAGGGTCCTCATGGCGTTGATTGCTGACGGCCACGTGCTTATAGAAGGGATGCCAGGCCTTGCCAAGACCCTTATGATAAGCACGCTTTCCAAGACAATGGACACCGCGTTCAGGAGAATACAGTTCACCCCCGACATGTTGCCTGCTGATATAATAGGGACAAAGATATACAACCATAATACAGGGAACTTTACCACAAAAAGGGGGCCAGTATTCACCAACTTCATTCTTGCGGACGAAATAAACAGGGCACCTCCCAAGGTTCAGAGCGCGCTTCTCGAGGCCATGCAGGAAAGACAGGTAACGATATCGGGCGAGACATACCCTCTTGAAAAACCGTTCCTCGTTTTGGCCACACAAAACCCCATAGAGACCGAAGGGACTTACAGGCTTCCTGAAGCCCAGGTTGACAGGTTCATGTTCAAGCTGCTCATGGGATACCCAGAACACCACGAAGAGGTTGAAATAGTCAACAGGATGACCGAAGGCAAAAACCCGTCTGTGAGCATGGCCATTTCAAGGCGGAAGATACTGGAACTGCAGGGCTTCTGCCCTAAGATATACGCTGACGAGAAAATCAAGAATTATGCGGCTTCGCTTGTTCATGCCACACGAAAGCCCGAGGAATACGGACTTGACCTTAATGGTCTGATCGAATACGGGGCGTCTCCCAGGGCGTCAATATGGCTGATTCTCGGAGGCAAAGCCCATGCCCTGATAAACGGAAGGGGTTATGTCAAGCCGGAGGATATCAAGGCGATAGCACCAGATGTCCTAAGACACAGGGTGATGCTGACCTACGAAGCCGAGGCAGAAGAGATGACGCCCGACAATGTGATAGAAAAGGTAGTGAAGGCTGTCAGAATTCCTTAGATGTTTCTTCAGCGGAGACATTGAACATGACTGAGGCAAGAGATTTGCTTAGGAGAATCAGAAGGATTGAAATAAAAACAAGGGGTCTTGTCGAGGGCCTGATGCAGGGAGCGTATTACTCCATATTCAAGGGAAGGGGCATCGAATTCTCGGAGGTCAGGGAATACCAGTACGGGGATGACATAAGGACGATAGACTGGAACGTTACAGCTCGCATGAACCACCCGTTCGTAAAGGAATTCGTTGAGGAGAGGGACCTGACTGTGATGATATTTTTTGACGTTTCAGGTTCCATAGATTTCGGCACCCAGGACATGCTGAAAAAGGAGGCCGCTGTCGAGCTGATAGCGAGCATCGCCTTCTCCGCGGTACGGAACAACGACAGAGTGGGGCTGCTTCTCGCGACAAACAGGATTGAGAAATACATAGCCCCCAGAAAAGGCAAGAGACACGCAATGAGGATAATCAGAGAGATGCTGTACTACGAGCCAAAGGAGAGGGGAACAGACCTTGAAAAAACACTCACTCACCTCTCGAAAGTCATGAAAAGGAGGGGAGTGATATTCATAGTATCTGATTTCATGGACAGCATGGATAAGCTGGAAAAGCCGATAAGGATACTAAGGAAAAAGCATGACATGATAGCCATAAGGATATCCGACTTGAGAGAGTCTGAAATCCCTGACGTAGGTCAAGTTGAGCTTGAGGACGGAGAAACGGGCGAGTGTATGACAATAGATACCTCTGATCCAGATTTCAGGAATAACTTTTCCAGGCTCGTATCCGAAAGGGACGAAAAGTTCAGGAAATTCATGAAGTCCAACAGGATGGATTTCATACAGATACCGGCTTCCGGTGAATGGGGAAAAGCCGCTGTCAAGTTTTTTAGGGAAAGGGCAAGGAGGTGCGGGGTATGAACTTCGCAAACCCTCTTTGGTTTCTTGCCATGGCATTGGTGCCTTTGTTGGTCTATTTCTACCTGCTGGCGCAGAGGAAAAAGAAAAAACTCACTCTCAGGTTCAGTTCTCTAAACCTCCTGAAGAAGGCGGTGGGAAAGAAAAAAACAGTGGACAGAGACAAAGTGCTTTTTGTTTTGGTTCTTGCCATATTCGCTTTGATGATAACCGCTTTAGCCGACCCTCACATACCACTCGAACAGACAAAGGAAGGCGCAAACATAGTGCTTGCCATAGACGTCTCCGGCTCCATGCAGGCGACAGACTACAAGCCGAACAGAGTGGAGGCTGCTAAACAGTCATCGGAACTGCTCATAAACCAGCTGAATCCGGGCGACCTTGTGGGCATTGTGATATTCTCGGACGGCGCGACAACGTCATCTTACCTTACCCCGCTTAAGCAGAAGGCCATCGAAAAGCTCAAGTCGATCCAGGCCAAGGAGGGGGCGACCGCAATAGGTGACGGGCTTTCGCTTGCGATAGACATGGCGATATCCATTCCGAGCAAGAAGAATGTCGTCATACTTCTTTCGGATGGTGTGAACAACGCCGGTGTGGTATCTCCAGAAGAGGCAATACAGTTCGCTAAAACGAACAACATACAGGTATATACAGTAGGTATGGGTTCCGAGGAGCCAGTACTGCTCGGTTATGACTTCTTCGGCAGGCCGCAGTATGCTGAACTCGACGAGGCGACCTTGAAGAATATAGCAGAGAGCACGGGAGGGGAATATTTCAAGTCAGTTAACGAGAAAACCCTGGCCGACATATATTCAAAGCTTCCGGAAAAGATAGAGAGGGAGCTTGAGGATACTTCCATAAAGGACTGGTTCATACTGGCGGCGATTGTGGTGTTTTCAGTATGGATATACCTCAAATACTGGAGGTTCAGGTCGCTCCCCTGAGGTGATGCTTATGAATAAAAAAACATTGATTTCCCTGTTGCTCTGCATGGTATGGGTAATCGTTTTTGCGGAAAGTGCCTTTGCCGCCCAGCTGGTCGTGGAAAAGGACGTGGCTACCCGTGACATAGCAGTCGGGGACGGCATTGAGATAATGCTCAGGTTCTCAAACCCCTTCGGAAAGCCTGTTAGGATACAGATACAGGACAAGAATGTGATTGCCGGGAACGGCCTTGACATCCAGTGTTTCGAATACACATTACCAACTGATGCATCAAGCACAATTTCGTACAGCCAGAAGATAACCGCCTTCCAGTCCGGCGACTTCACCCTCGGAAAGGCAACGATTACATATACTAACCCTGAAACTGGCAAGGAGGAGCAGGTCCAGTCAAACGACCTGAATCTGGAAGTGAAGCAGTCCCAGACTCAGCAAAACCTCCAGCAACAGGGGATAACAACTGTTTACCAGTGCGGGGGGGTGAGCATGACTTCCACTTCGTATTCCTCAAGCGGCTCTTCCACAAACATCCAGATAAGCAGCGGATTCAACCAGAATCCCGGTCAGCAACAGAGCCAGAGCCCCGATAACATCCAGCAGCAGAGCCAGGACATAGGCACCATAAAACAGCAGATGCAGAAGCAAATGGAGGAGGAAGAGAGGAACAGGGAACGCCTTGAAAGCATAATCAACCAGAGCGAACAGTTCCGAGAAGCCGAGGAGCAGATCCTGAAAGACGGGTATCAGCCTGATACAAAGTCCATAAACCCGGATTCGAGTTCATCGGGCTCCTTCAAATATGCATACAAAAAAGAAAACGGTGACACAGCGGAAATAAGCGGAAAGGTAGCCGACAATGAAATAACCGAACTAAGAAAATGGAGCAGGGAGGATGCGGAGAGGCTCGCCGAACTTCTTGAGAACAGCACGGAGTTCAGGCGGCTGCACCAACAGTTAACCAGCCAGGGATACAACATAAGCTCGAAGCTGTTCACTGAGCCGGAAGAAAACATATCGGATTTTGACTACGGATACGAGAAACCGGAATCTTTGGAAAAATCCATAGCTGGTAACATCACGCTTACGGGGAACATAATCTCAATAGGCATACAAGGAGAGGACGACACGTACTCATGGTGGGTTGTGCCCGTAATCCTGCTGACAACTTTGCTGGCTTTAATGATTTACAGGAAATATTTGAGGAAGGAGAAACCTGTGGCAGGAGAGGTTAAAAATGTGGTGAACACCATTGATTTCCGCAAAGATGCATTAAAAATGATCGAAGAGGCCGAAAGCATGTTTTCCAAGGGGATGACAAATGAGGCCTATACCAAGGTTTCGGAAGGTGTGAGGCACTATTTCAAGCACGTGCTGAATTCGGGAAAGGAGGAGCTGACGAGCACGGACATACTGAAGAAGATAAAAGATAAAGCCAATTATAAAGAAGCTAGGGAATGCTTCGAACTGTGCGACCTTGTGAAATTCGCCAAATACAAACCCAACAGAAAGGATTTCATGGAAGCTGTCAAAAAAGGCAAGGGGCTGGTTATAGCTCATGACATCAAAGCAGATAAGCAAATTTATTGATGTCCTTGTTCGCTACGTGTGTATAAATTTGTGTGGTTTTCAAATCCTTATACCTGCTTTTCAATAAATTACGTGAAAAGATTCGGTACATTCCGCTTCGCTTCATTTCCAAAAAATTTTTAAATGGGAAGTTAAATTTATGAATATTTAAACAACAAAATTTCTATCTTAGAGAGGTTAGCATGGCAGAGAAAGACTATTACAAGATATTGGGAGTGAACAGGGACGCTTCTGAAGAGGAGATCAAGCGCGCATTCAGGCAACTTGCCAGGAAATGGCATCCCGACGTCAACCCAGGGAACAAGGACGCAGAGGAGAAATTCAAGGAGATAAACGAGGCGTTTGAGGTTCTGAAAGACCCTGAGAAAAGGTCTGCTTACGACCAGTTCGGTCATGCAGGGCTTGAGGGGGCGGGATTCAAGCCCGAAGGCAGGGGATTCCCGAGCTTTGACGAGCTTTTCAGGAACTTCGGTTTCGGTGACATTTTCGATGTCTTTTCGGGCTTTGGTGAGAGGAAGAGGCGCTCATACGGACCTGAGCGGGGTGCTGACCTGAAATACGAATTCGAGATATCGCTCGAAGATGCTTATCATGGGCTTGAGACCGAGATAGACGTCCCGAGGTTCGAGAAATGCTCGGTATGCGGCGGCAGCGGGGCAAAGCCAGGCACCAAGCCGAAGAGATGCCCCAAGTGTGGCGGCACGGGAGAGATACGCGTTGTAAGGCGCAACGCTTTCATGCAGACCATGAACATATCTCCCTGCGATAGGTGTGGT
>JAFCEM010000023.1 GCA_017609145.1 Candidatus Aenigmatarchaeota archaeon
AGATATGTCAGGGAGCAAGGGACCCACGCATCATAGCCAATTAACAGGGGCGAGCCGAATTCTGGCGGTCTGTGACCGCCAGTAGGCGAGCGAACCAATAAACCAATATTTAAAATTTAACTCCAACACTTAAGCATGAAGATAACTGTTCTGTCAGACCTCCATTTTGGCTATGCCTCATTTACAGAAAGGGATGAAGATACATTTGAAGCGGTGAGAGAGGCACTGGAAAGGGCAGGCGATTCTGATATAATCGTTCTGGGAGGTGACATATTCGATACCAAGACGCCGAGCAATGAAACACTTGTAAAGGCCATGGAACTCCTCATTAAGCCGCTTTCGGACAGTTCTTCGGTAACTCTCTCGGGCGGCATAGGCAAAGATTTGTCCGATATCCAGCCAATGGCACTTTCAGGCACTCCTGTCGTCGCAATCCACGGGACGCACGAAAGGCGGGCAAGAGGCCTGCTAAATCCCGTGCAGCTTCTGGAGAAGGCAGGTTTCATAGTTTACCTTGACCGTAATGGCGTGGTTTTTGAAAAAAAAGGAGAAAAGGTCTGCATACAGGGACTGTCAGGAGTACCCGACAAGCATACCGAAGAGACACTGAAGGAATGGAACCCGAAACCAGTCCCCGGATGCCTGAACATATTCATGATTCACCAGAACCTGACGGAATTCATGCACGAGAAAGTGCAGCACACTTTGGACGTGGCAAAGCTGCCGAAGGGCTTTGATTTCTATATCTGTGGTCACATTCATGAGACTATCAAGAAAAAACACGGGGACGGAGTGATACTGCTGCCCGGCTCGCTAATACCAACGCAACTTACGACTGATTTCACCGAGACCGGATTTTGGCAGATAGACACCATAACCAAAGGAGTGACATTCACCTCCCTTGAAAAGCACAGGAAAGCCTATGTCAGGGAGATTGATACATGCAATGGTATCGAAGGGATAGAGAAAGAAATTACGTCCATTCTTAAAGAGAAACACGAAAAGAAGCCTTTAATCAGGATTAAACTCAAGGGAAAGAACACAGATTTGCCATTGAAACAAATCGAAGTTAGTCACAGCGACAGCGCTATAGTGTCCTTTAAGAAGGATTTCGAAAAGGACGATCTACCTGAAGCCAGAAGCATAGAAGAGCACAGGCTCTCCGTGCAGGAACTCGGAAGGAAGATAATGAAGGACAATCTTCAGAGAGTCGGGCTCGATGAGAACCTGTTTGAATCAATATTTGAGTTGCTGTTGGAGAAGAAAGGTGAAGATGCATTAAGGTTATTAAGCAAACCCGTGAATAGTTCATTAACGGAAAAAGACAGGAGAACTGAAGAAAAAACCGAAGCAAAGCCAGAGTCAGACACGAAATCCGATTCATGGAAAGGGTTTCTTAAAGGTGCATAACATGGTAAGCAAGGCAACAGTCAAAAAGGTGGCAGAAGCCGCGAAGCTCAATCTCAGCACAGCCGAACTTAAAAAACTCTCAGCAGAACTTGAAAAAATAATCAGCGCATTCAGTGAGATCGAAAAGGTTGCTATACCAAAGGATACCAAACCGAGTTTCCAGCCAATGGAAATAAGGAATGTCATGAGAAAGGACAAGCCCGTGCCCGGGCTACCACGGAAACATGCACTTGCGAATACTAAGCAGAAGGAGCGCGGCTATTTTAGGGGCCCGAAGGCTGTTTGACTTTATACAACCTCGACCCCGGGCATTACCCATTTGCCATAGAGCCTTTTCCTGTTCTCTTTTACAATATCATTGGACATGGCCTTTCCTATATCTGTGTCCCCGAACCCGAGCATTCTGCCGAACGAGACAATTTCCGATGGGGAGCGCAGGTCCCACGGGGATGCGGCTGTGCCGGACAGGATGAACGGGCACCTGAACCTCTTCACAATTCTTGCCGCTTCCTCAATACCTGACAAAAGCCTAACCCGCGTCTTCTTGTATGAATAAACGAGCTCGCTGAAGCCGAAGGCTATGGCAACATCGTTCTTTTTCCCCAGCCTTGCAATCACGTGGTTAATCCCGCAGCCCTCTTCTGACCATGGCGACAGAAGTATGTCAACCTCAGGTGTTTCCACTGCTGCGCGGTTTACTTCCGGATTTCCCCCCATTACAGTAATGAGCTCTGCCCTCTTCCGAAGCTTTTTTGCCTGTCTGGGTATTTCGCTCGCTTTTTTGGAATCTATCTTTATCCCGACAGAGATGTCCATGTCCTGTCCTTTCTTGCGGATTTTCTCTCTGAGCATTTTCATGTTACTTTCTTCAGCAACAATACCTAAACCTTTCCATCCGAGCTTTCTTGCAATCTCAATGGTTTCGTCCAGATTCTCAGGAGTTGCCTCGACATACAAATCGTAAAAGGCATTTTTTTTCTTCATGTTTTTATTTGATTTTCAGACTAAAATAAAATATGGGCTTAGGTGGCAATTCCGACGACCGGAAACAAAGGCTTATCTCCAGCCTGAAAGAGGAAGGGTGGCTGCGCACGCCAAGGGTAATCAGGGCATTTGAGAATGTTAACCGCAAGGACTTCGTGCCCGCGCGCTTTAGGGACGCTGCCTACATCGATAAGCCCCTGCCTATTGGAAAAGGCCAGACCATTTCTGCGCCAAGCATGGTAGCTGTTATGACAGAGCTTCTTGAGCCCAAATCAACGGATAGGGTGCTGGAAATTGGCACGGGCTCGGGTTACCAGGCAGCGATATTATCCATGCTTGTGAAGAATGTCTGCACGATTGAACTTGAGCCCACTCTTGCAAAGTCTGCTGAAGAAAACCTCAGGAAAGCCGGATGCAAAAATGTCAGGGTAATTGTTGGCGACGGCAGCAGGGGTTATAATTCCCGTGAATCCAATGAAACCCCGCTTGCGTGGGGGAAACATGCATCCAGGATTGGTGTATTTGATAAGATTATCATCACCTGCGCGGCCCCGGAAATACCAGAGGCACTGAAGAAGCAGCTGAAAACAGGAGGTATACTGGTTGCCCCGGTTGACGGCATGTTTTCTCAGGTTCTTACTGTGTTGAAAAAGAAAGAAAAAGACCGTTTTGAAAGGAAGAGATACATGCGCTGCGTTTTTGTTCCGCTAAGGCATTAGGATGTTTGGGTTATCATTTCTGCCATAACATTGTTTGCGTTTTCCAGCACGGGTTCCCCATGCCCGGGAAGAAGCTTGTCAAACTTCAGTCCACTAAGCTTTTCTATTGATTTGGCAAGTGCTACTTCATCCCCACCAGGCATGTCTGTTACGCCAACACCGTCAGAAAATACGGTATCCCCGGAGAACATTATGCTGTTCTTTTCGTTCAACAGGCATATGGAACCCGGAGTATGCCCTGGTGTGTATATTACCTTCAGCCCCTTTATGATATCCCCTTCTTTGAGCTTCTGATCAACCTTTCTGGGCTTGAGATGCCCGTCAAAGTAGTCTGCGTAGCTGTCCTTCTCATCAGCGTTCTCGATTATGTGCGCATCCTTTTCATGTATTGCAATTTTTGCGTTCAGGAAATATCCATTACCGCCTATATGGTCAAAATGCCCGTGGGTGTTTATTATCTGCTTAATGTCACTGAAGGATTTGCCCAGTGACTTGAAGATTGTGTAAAGCTTTGTGAAATTGAACCCCGTTCCCGTGTCAATTATGGTATCATCCAAAAGATATATATTGGAGTCAGCATCAGAAATCTGAATCAGTATTATGTTACCGATTCTCTTTATCATGTTTAATTATTGGCTGTGAAACAATTTAAGTATATATCATTCACGCGTCCGTTTAGCTTTCCGGTTTTTTGAGCCATTCTGACAGTTTTGACTGTTCGTTCTCCGCCTTCATGACTATGGCAGTGTCCCAGGTGTTCCTCACGAAGTCGGGGAATTTTTTGTTGTTCTCCAGCCAGCCATTCAGCCATGCTGTTGTTCTCGGGTCGCTCGGGTATCCGGAACCCATCTCACCGAACTCCTCGGCAAGCTTTGCTATTTCCCTGTCCCTTTCCACCTTGGCTATTATGGACGCGGCCGCGACTGCAGGATAGTTCATGTCCGCCTTGTGTTCAACAATGAGTTTCACACCATCCCTGACCATCTTTGTCATGAATATTGTAAGCTTTTGCAGGTTCACATCAGGCGCATCCACGTATGCCCTGCACGGGTCAAGGTAGTTTATGATTTCAGCGAACTTCATTGCCTCAAGCTTGTTGAGATTCACCCCAGTTTTCCTGTATCTGTCAATCTTGCATGGTGCAATCTTGAGCACCATTATGTCCTTTGCGCTCTTCTCTATAGCTTCGTAGAGCCTTTCCCTTTTGCCCGGGCTCAGGAGCTTCGAGTCCCTGCATCCCATCTTCCTGAGCAGATGCTCCTTGTCAGCCTCTATTGACACCCCTACCATAACAAGCGGACCGATGACACTTCCTCTACCCGCTTCGTCTGTGCCTGCGATGATTGTTTTCTCTTTCAAGAAATCACTCTCTGAGTATTATCAAATATTTAACCATTTCGTTTATAAAAATCAACAATCTCTGGTATAACACTTGTATGGCTGTAGTCAGTATCTATAGTATCTGTTGTCACAAACATTCTGACATCTCTTTTCATATCTTTTGTTTTTTCAAACCCTTTCATAGGAAGAACGCCGTGAACTGCAAGGCAATAAACATAACCTTTGTTTTCTATACTTTCTATTGCTGCTTCAATTGTGCCGAGTGTTGAAAAAATATCATCAAGTATTATTATGTCCTTTCCGTCTGCATCTATTTTATATTTTGTTTCAACTTGATCCACATCAAGACGCCCTTTTTCGAGTATCTTGAAGTCATTACCAACAAGTTTTGCGAACTCTTCAATAAGTGAACCTGATCCAAAATCAGGACCTGTCAAAAGGCTGTCCTTTGAAATCAATTCTTCACTATAGAGTTTTTTTGTATATCTTGCAAGTGCGGGGACCCCGGAAAGTGGAACAATCTCTAATCCTTCGACATAAAATGGTTCTTTTCCCTCCCTGTGGAAATGTGGATTGAATGTTATAATTCTGTCAGCGCCCTGTGCCTTGAAATCCCTTACAAGCCATTCATAACCTACATCTCTTCCTTGGTCGTTCCATCTAACATGAGGATCTTCATCCTTTTTTGGATTTTTGTCCTGTCTCCCCAACCAAAAATATGGCATCAGAACATCAAGATGCTTTGCTTCATATACATACTTAATATTGCCGATATGTCTTGAGAAATTATGAAGGTTTCTTGAAACTTTATCCTTTTCAGGAAGTTGTGAACCTCTCAAAACCAAAACAACTTTCATACCCTCCAATTCAGTGTATTCAGCCAAAATTCTTGGGCATGGTTCACCATCAGGATGATATTCATGCCTGAAAGCCCTATATCTACATCCAATCTCTTCAGAAAGCCTTTTTGAAAAGTCTTCTCTGCCAATTACAATATCAGGTTTCATGATTATAATTAAAAGAAAAAAATAAAAACTTAAGATTAGGGATTCCCACCTGACCCAAACCGTCATTTATAAACCTTTTTTCTCATTAACCTATACATAGCGGGATGGAGCAGCCTGGAGTGCTCGTTGGGCTCATAACCCAAAGGTCGGTGGTTCAAAAGAACCCTTTCCGTGCAGTTGTTCCAAAAACGTTCACGGAAACGGTATGGAACTCCACCTCCCGCTATTTCCCTTTCAGTTCTGCCTTCTCTATCAGGTACAATCCTGAGTTGTATTCCCAGACCGGCTTTGCCTTTCTGATGGCAAGGCGCTTTCTGAATATGGGCCCGTCAATGACAAGGGTCTCGAACTCCCCACCCTCGCCGCAGGGATGGAAGCGGTGCTTTTTGCTCAGGCTTATCAGCTTCCCTGCCGCCTTTTTGTCGATCTCTTTTCCGAGCCAGGACTCTTCAAGTCCCTCGCATGCTATTGCTATGACCATGACCCTGAACCCGTAATCCAGCAGTGATTTCCACAAGGTTTCAGGATTCTTCTTCCACAATGGTTCGACGGATTTGAGCCCGAGTCGTTTGCAAACATTCCTCACCCTCGAACCCTGGTATGCAGATTCAATCGCACCCGAAACTACACCCTCTACCTTATATTCCCTCTTTGCCTGCTTCAGCGCATCTTCCAGGTCTTTGAGCTCTTTCTCTTTTTCTCCCTTGCTCTGCTTGATAATTATCCTGAAGCCCATTGCCTTTGCCTGCATCTTCGTCAGCCTGATGTTCGGGTAATGGAACATATAGGATTCCGGGTTTTCGGGCAGAACAGAGACAAGGCAGGCAATCTCATGCCCGTCCTTGATTGCTTCATAGA
This sequence comes from Candidatus Aenigmatarchaeota archaeon, assembly GCA_017609145.1. GTDB lineage: Archaea > Aenigmatarchaeota > Aenigmatarchaeia > QMZP01 > QMZP01 > JAFCEM01. The sequence goes on from JAFCEM010000023.1 coordinate 6,320, forward strand.
GTGCAAGGGTGCTATCCTTTCCTCCAGAAAACAAAACAGCAACCTTCATTCAATCACCCGTGTAGGAACTCCTTCAGGGTGAACCTGACGGAATCCGTTTCAAACACCATCCTGCACCCGTAATCAAAGGTTATCTTGTAGATGTCATCAAGCGGTTTGCCGGTAAATTTGTGCATGAGCACCTTCATCAGAGTCCCGTGCATCACGACCAGGACATTTCCCCCACTATTCTCTTTTGCGATTCTTTTTATTGCAGGAATAGCCCTTCTTGCGCCATCACCGTAGCTTTCACCCTCCGGTACCCTGAAATCCATGATTCTTGCCAGGCGCTTCTTCATGACTCCGGGATATTTCTTTTCCATCTCTTCTACGGTCAAACCTTCAATTACCCCGAAATCAATCTCGTTGAGCTCCGGCACCCGGGCTCTGACACTGAGTCCGCACTGCTTTGCTATTATGTCAGCCGTTTTCATGGCTCTCTTCAGAGCACTGGAATAGATGATGTCTATTCTCTCATCCTTCAGCTTTTTTGCCAGCTCTTGTGCGTGCTCTATACCAATTTTTGACAGAGGCACGTCCTTTCTGCCCAGGTACCTGTTAGGGCTGAATTCAACCTCTGTGTGTCTCATTATTGTTAGTTTCGTGTTACCTGTCATGCTATCTGACCTCAAACTCTATGCATATCTTGAAAGCGCTGGGCCCGTATGGAAGGACCTTCCTCTGCCTCTTAATCCTCAGCCTCCTGCCGAGCTTCTCGCACTCCATCTTAACAATATTTAGAGCGTTTTCGAATAGGTTATTCTTCAATCCTATGTAATAAAAATGCACTATGCCACCCCTCTTGAGACATTTGATTGCGACTGGCAGGAATTTGTATCCTTCCTTGGGCAAGGGCATTATCACCCTGTCGCATCTTTTGTAGAACCTTGCACATACCCTTTTCACATCCCCACACAAGGGCACAACCTTTCCACTGACCTTGTTTATCCTTGCGTTTTCAACCGCATATTTGTGCGCATCAGGATTTATTTCAACTGCATAAACTTTCTCTGCATATGGCTGCTTCTTTGCTATGGCAATGGCGTATGGCCCCACACCCGAGAACATTACAAGGACCGTTTCACCACGCTTCACTTCATCAGCAATCCTCTGTCTTTCTGTTGATTCGCGCGGGGAAAAATATGCCTTCCTGACGTCAAGCCTGAAAACGCATCCATGTTCTTTGACTTCGGTTTCGGTTTTCCTGCCAAGTATCATCTTAAACTTCCTGAGCCTGTATTTGCCGAACCTGTCGCCTGATTTCCTAAGCACGGTTTTGACGTGGGGGTGAGTCTTCACGATCGCACGGGCTATCTCATTTTCCTTTGCTCTGAGCCCTTCAGGAATCTCTATAACAGCAACATCACCTGTTATGTCGAAACTCGTCTTCAGAAGCCCGAGCTCCTTTTTGGTGAGCTTCCCCTTCAGCAGCTCTTTCAGACCCATAAGAATCTATTAGATGCTACGCTGATAAATGTTTTTAAAGAAGAGGAACCAATTATCAAGAAGGTGTTGTTTATGGAAAAACTGCTGAGAAGGCTTATTGAGGCTCCTGCAATTTCTGGTTTTGAAAAAAATATCAGGGATGTCATGCAAAAAGAGCTTAAAAAATATGCAGATTCCGTGAGAGTTGACAAGATTGGCAACCTTATTGCCATGAAGGGCAAGGGCTCACCGAAGATAATGCTATCGGCCCATATGGACGAGCTTGGCCTCATAGTCAAATACATAGACAAGGACGGTTTCATCAAGTTTGAAACGGTTGGCGGCTGGGACGAGAGAATACTGCCTGCGAACAAGGTTAGAATATACGGTTCAAAAGGTCCTGTTGTCGGTGTCATCGGCTCAAAATCGGTTCACATCTCTGAAGATGAGGAAAGGAAGAAGCCAATCAAGCTGAAGGACATGTTCATAGATATAGGAAGCAAGAACAAAAAGGAAACAGAGAAAGCTGGTATCAGCATAGGGGATTTCATAACCAATTATGGAGAATTCAGCAACCTCAACGGCTCAAGAATAACGGCTTACGGTTGTGACAACAGGATAGGATGCCTTGAACTGATAGAAATCATGAAGTCAGTTAATAAATTCAAGGGAACATTATATGTCGTCGGTACTGTTCAGGAAGAGATAGGGCTCATCGGCGTGAGGGGCTCTATGTTCGGGATAAACCCGGACGCAATGATTTCCCTGGATACGAGCCTTGGTGGGGATACCCCTGACATGAAACCTGGTGACGTGTCAGCAAAACTCGGGGATGGCCCTGTGATGGAAATAAGGGATGCCATGAGCTTTGTGAACCCCCGGGTCAGGAAATGGATAACCGAAACAGCGAAAAAGACGAAGATACCATTGCAGCACCTTGTACTGAATGCCGGGGCACAGGACTCCTCCGTCGCAGCGGTTGTCAGGGAGGGCATACCATCGGGTGCTGTTTCAGTACCTTCACGTTACCTTCACACACCGGTTGAAGTAATTGATATGGACGATGTGAAAAATTCAATCCGCCTCGTTTCTGAGATGGTGAACACAGCGCACAAATATTTCTAATTGTTTTAGCTAATAATCTTCTTTGTTCATGTTCTATGAATTATTAAAATATTATATAAACCTGACCTGTGCCCTTAATGGAACAATCTCCAGAGTGCCTTTGTAAAGTTCCACAACCCCGGTTACTTCGAGACGGTCGCCGTTTTTAAGTTCACGCACCTTCACATGATTTAGCTCCAATTGTTTCACGGTGTCATCCCATAGCACGATCTTTACTTCACCAGTTTCATCTTTCAGGTTAAAGAATATGTGACCATCTTTGTGAAAATATACATCTGAAACAGTCCCCTTCACAACTACGGTATTGCCTATAATTTCACCGGTTATTTCTCCGATATCCACGAGAGGCATGCAAAGGTTCATTGCAACGAAATAAAGGGCAACTATCCCGAAAACAGAGCCCAGAACCGACAGCCTCATTAATTGTTTCTCATTCATTTTTTTCCAACACAAAAATCTTCATATCTTCATGAACAGGACCCTGTGGTGTCAGTGTACTTTTTTTGAGTTTTATTTTGTTCACGAGAAGACTTCCCAACTTCACATCACTAAAACCATCAATTTGCCTTAGCAGGACTTCTTTGTTTCTTCCCGATCTTACCCTACCTATAGTTAGATGGGGGCTTGGTTTACGGTTTTCTTCCCTTATCTTGCTGAACGTTCTGTTCATATCTTCCATGAGCCGGGCCAGCTTCTCCCTGCCTTCCTTCAGGCCAATCCATAGTGTTCTGACATGGCTTGGTTTCCCGAAGTAGCCAACACCCCGTAGTGTAATCTTAAAAGGTTTCAAATCCTTAACAATATCCAAAATAGCTTTTTCTATCGTGCTGATTTTGTCTTCACCAACATTGCCCAGAAATTTAAGCGTGAGATGAAGGTTTTCAGGTTCAACCAACTTCACGTCCGGATTTCCCTTCATAAGCTTTTGTTCCAGTTCTATTATTTCCTTTTTTATTGTTTCGCTCAAATCAACCGCTATGAATAACCTCATATCTGATACCTGTCATTAAAATTTATAAGCTTCACGCATAATTCATAAGAACTTCATATACTTCACATAACAAAAAGACTTTTAAATCCTAAAGATATGAAGTTAATATGAACAAGACAATGAAAGAATTGAAGCTGGATTCAAACCCTTTCAACTTCAAGATAACCCCTGAGCTTTTTGTCGGTTACGGAAAGGAACTTGAAAGGATAATGAATGACCTGAATAACGGTGCAAAGATGTCGTTGCTACTTGGCCCCACTGGCTCGGGAAAAACCACCC
>JAFCEM010000024.1 GCA_017609145.1 Candidatus Aenigmatarchaeota archaeon
CTGTACGAATTTGTTAAGAAGAAAGCCCAGTCGCTCGGGAAGATAGGCTATATAGAAAGCATACCATCATTCGGGTTCAGGGGACCATCGGCTCTCTTTGCAGCAACAGTTACTGACAAGCCGGTTGGCCTCTGTGTCTTCAGGAGAAGGGAACATTTAGACATAACAATAAGGACAAGGGACCCGAAGCTGAATCTAGGAAAAATAGCAGAGCAGGCAGCGGATGATGTGGGTGGCTCAGGTGGCGGTCTTGCACATGCTGCAGGGGCACGGATACCCATGAATAGCCTGCAGAAATTTCTGAAAAGGATGAACAGAACTATATAAATGGAAAAGAGAGATATAAATAATGATAAAAATGGAACAGAAATCTTCTGACATGAAAATAGGCATACTGGCTTCTGAGCTCCCTCCAGCCAATACAAATGGAACAGAGGTGCAGACAGCAAGGCTTGCCAAAGAACTGGGAAAAATACACGATGTGACACTCTTTGCAAGAAAGGGTTCCGGGCACAATGCCAATGGCTTTACCTTGAAGGAATTCAGATACATAAACTTTCCGGGGATTGGCTTCATGTCGCACATAAACTTTGCAATCAGGGCCATTAAAAAAGCGAAACCAGATATTCTCCAGTGCATGCAACTCACCCCTAACGGTTATGCTGGTGTTCTGGCTAAAAAGAAGTTTGGCATACCTATAGCTGCTTGGGTAAGGGGTGGTGACTGGTATTTCGCCAAAAGGGAATATTTTGGAAAGAGGATAATATCCAGGGTCATTAACCAGTCTGATATAATATTCACCCAGACAGAAAAAATACACCAGGAGATACTGGATGAGTATCCCGACGCCAGAATAACAGTCATACACAACGGGGTTGATACCAGTACTGAATCAATAAACCCAGATGAAAACAAATTCAGGATAATATATGTAAGCAACTTTCTGAAAAGAAAGGGCACAGAACACCTGCTTCATGTCACGAAAAGACTGGGAAGAAAATATAGTTTAACACTGGTTGGTGACGGCCCTGAAAAGAAAAAAATGCAAAGGCTGGCCAAAAAAATTGAACTGGATGCCCGGTTTGTTGGTAAAGTACCCCATAAAAGGATAAATGATTATCTCAGAAAGGCTTCTATGCTTGTTCTTCCCTCCATAGAGGGGGAAGGTCTGCCCAATGTCATCCTTGAGGCAATGTCCATAGGACTCCCTACAGTGGCTACAGATGTCGGTGGCCTGTCTGATGTCATTGCAAACAAAAAGACCGGTATTATAGTCAGGCCCGAAAGAGATGATGAATTATACGAAGCGATAAATATGCTGACGGAGGATGATGCACTCAGAAAAAATATCTCCAGAAACGCATTCATGCAGAGCAAAAAGTATTCCTGGCCCATAGTCATCAAAAAACTGGAGAAGGAATACGCCAAGATTTTGAAATCTAGTCTTTCACCGCTTTGAGCACAATATAGAGTTCATACTTTTTCCAGAATCTTATCGAACCTCTTTTGTAGCTTTTTCTAACAATATCAAAATTAAGATTAACCTTTATTGCAGTTCTGTCTTTCACAGCGACCGGTGCTGAGGGATTCAAATTCTCAAACCATTCGGTTTTGAAATCATGGAGATGGTAGGGATTATATAATATAGTACTTCTTCCTACTGGAATTTTTATATGCACCAGGGCCCCGGGCTTGCATATTCTCCATGTCTCTTCCATTACTTTCAGTGGTTTTTCCAAGTGCTCCAATACGTGAAACATTATTACTTCATCAACAGTGTTATCTTCAAAAGGATAAGGAAAAACATTAAGGTCATGATTTATATCACCAAAATCATTTATATTTACGGACTTGAAACCAGTAATTTCTCCTTTCAAACCACCCAGATCAATTTTCATTTTTTACCTCCCTTTTTGCGGGTTTTCCATATGTATTTAACGGAAAGATTAAAATATAAATGTAACACCGATTCCTGATAATAAATTCTGAAAAATAAACGGGTTGATATAATGGAAAAGGATTTGGAACGCCTCGTAAGCATGGGCACGGAGCTGCACGGGCACTACGGCGCATTCATGGTTGTGGGTATCAGAATGGGCCTGCTGGCGCTTGAGAAACTGGAGAGCAAAGGTCAGTTTGACCTCAGGGCCGTGTCAGAGGCTGGGAACAGAACACCACTTTCCTGCCTTAACGATGGCATCCAGATAGCAACAGGATGCACGCTCGGCAAGGGTAACATAACTGTGCTTGACAAAGACACCCCTGCCGTGACATTTGAAACAAAAAGCGGCAGAGGTGTAAGGATAGAGCTCGTGCCGGAAGTGAGGCAGAAAATTTTCTCGTGGTTCAGGGAAGAAGACGGTGAAAAGACTGCTGACAGGATACTGAAAATGTCCAATGAGGAGCTCTTTGACCTGAAACAATGAATTCTACGCATGCGGGTTGTTCACAAGCGCCACTGCTGCCAGGAAAAGCCAGAACAGGAGCAGTACAAGGAACGGGAGGATGTTTTTTTTCAGCACCCTGTTGGTTATCCACTTCGGCGCAAAGACTATCAGGGAATATATACCCACCATCATTATAACAGCATTCAGCAGGTTCATGCCAAAGAGTGGATTGTGAAAGATAATAACCTCCATTAGCAACGCATAGAGCATGGCGACTATGAACAAAGTGATGCTCCTGACCTTGACCCTGTAAATCAGATAAGCGAAGAAAAGTCCGCTCAGTGTATACACAAAAGCACCCATAACATGACCGTTCACAGAGAGCCAGTAATTGAAGTCCCAGTTGAAGCCTGTCGTGAAGTCAACTATGAAATAGATTATTATGTAGAGGATAAGGTACTTGATGAATTCGGGCATGATTATAATTGGTATTCGGGTTATTAATTAATATCAGAGATCAGAAGTCCCTTGCGCTTTCGATGATGTCGCCCATGCCCGAAGGTATGACGTTCTGGATGTCCTCAAGCGAGACCTTCTCTATGAGGTACTTGTCCTCAGGCCTTGCCTTTATGAGAATCCTGTTCCTTATGGCTCTTGCAAGCTCGACAGCCTTCTTGAAGCCGGGCTTGATTGTAACGAAATAGTCCGAATTCTTCCTTATGGGCATCAGGGGTCCGGAGATGACCTGTGCGAAGCCTCTTTCCCTGTCCACCTTCACGCCTATGCACAGCTTGAGCTCCACGTTCCTGTACCATTCCCTTTCGCCTTCTATCATGAACGAGCCCTTGTCAAGGTACTGGCCGGACGGCGGGGTTTTTGTTACCCTGTCCGCAGTGACAGAGAATATGTCAACCGCACCGAGCCCCCTGCCCCATGCCTTGCTATTAGCCGCGGCGAATTCCGCCGCCTCTTTCTTGGTATCGTCGGGTATTTCTTCAAGCTCGGATGGGCTCAGGTCCTCTCCTATCCTCTTTATCACAACGAAAGCGGCCCCGGGTATGTCAGCATGGAATATCAGCTCTTTTGGTTCCGTCTGCTTCTTTATCAACATCTCATTCTGTTCCGCGTCCCTGCCAGCAATCACCAACAACCCGTCAGAGGAAAAGAACCATTTGAACTTTTCGTACCAGAGCTTCTTCATGGGCTTCGGCTCCTGCTGTATTGCAGGTTCTGCGGGCTGTGCATAAAGCGGGATTGTCTCTTTTGTCTTCACGAACAGCGGGCTTTTCGGCTCTGGCTGCGAGACAGCTTCTTCAAGCCTCTGCTCCTGGGTTTCCATTGCCTCCTCAACACCAGACATTTTCTTCCTTGCCCACTTCGCATCTTCGTAATACTTTGCGGCGTTTTCCTCAGGGCTCTGCCTTATGTCAATCTCGACATCCTTCCCGCCGAGCTCCATCACGACAATGCCGTCACCTTCCCTTATTTCCTTTACGACATCACCCTCGGCTTCCTGCCTCAGCCTCTCCTTTATCTCAGGCCAGGGAATGCCCATGTCCTTGGCTTTCCTTATACCATTAAGCACGTCCTCGACAGTGCTGTAATAGTTGTAAATCAGGTCGGCCTTCTCCTTTGATTCACTCTCTATCCTTTCCCACTTCTCTTTGGTCTCTTCCTGGTGCTCTATTATACTCTTAATCCTTTCCTTCTGCTTCTCAAAAACGACCTTCTTTTCCTCCTCGACTACCTGTATGGCCTGTTCCGAAAAGAAATCATCAAGGGCCCCGGAGAAGCTTTCAGCTTCCTTGCCCTTGCCGTAGATTTCCAGAGGGAATGGCGAAGCGAAGTTGTCATAAACCACCGGCTTTGGCTTCATTTTGCCTATTGTTTCAATGACCTTGTGTATCTTCAGCGCCTGTTCAAGCCCAACCCCTTTAGCATCGGCTTTGCTGTCCACCCCTGCGCGTTTGCATACTTCTGCAGCATACACAGGCCCGAGTCCGAGCGAAGTCGCGAGGTAAGCAGCAAGGGCCTTGTCCGATTTCATCATGGATTTCCTGAGCTCATCAAAATCCATCCTGAATGGGTTGAACACATAAGGCGGGTACTTGTAGACCTCCTTGGCCTTTATGGTTCTGGTCTTCCATTTCTGTATTTCGAGCGGCATTATTATGTTGTGCGACTTGTCGCAGAGTATGGTGTTGCCTGGGCGGAATAGCTCGAATATGAGTATGTTGTCCGGCGTAGAAAGCTCCACTATCCTGTCAAAACCGTACTGCTCCACGTTGGTTACCTTCTTTCCCATCAGGTGCTTTCGCAGGAACATGCAGAAGTTGGGCGGCTCCTGTGGAACAGCTTTTTTGCGCTTCGTAAGGAAAATCTTGTTGCTATCAACATAGAGCCAAAAAGCACCCTTTCCGGAGTTGAATATTTCGAATAGCAACTGTTTCGTGCCCGCGCGGCCATACTGGTATATCTTCCTGAAGACCCCTCCAATCAATGCCTCACGCAGTTCCCTGACCAGGAACCGTATGTCCAGTGACGAAATCTCCGTTTTTTCTCTCATCGTTTCAGCTTCTCCATCCATAGAAAAAGATTGTTTTTAAAATATTTATTAGGAAAAACGACTATATTAAACACAAAAAACCCTTGCAATGTTTGGACTGCTGATGTCGATAATTCTTGTGGCAGGATGTACTGCACCCGGGAACGGGGAGATGGTGATGAAACGGAAAATTGCGGTTCAGGTGGTCAGTTTCAAACCTGCACGGACCATAACAAGATGGACTACCCGGTCCAGAGCCTTGGGATAAACAACTCCTGCACGGATTCAACTGCTCTGTCTTTGGATACTATGGCGGCTGCGACGAAGGCAGATGCAAAGACCTGTAATTAAAACAATTTATTTCATTTTCCGAAAGAATTAGCATGATTGATACACACTGCCATCTTGAGCAGAAGGATTACGATGGCAAAAGGGACGCTTTAATAGCGAAGTGCATAGCGTCAGGGCTCAAGGCCGTGGTAACCTGTTGCGCCAGGCCGCAGGACTTTGCCCTTACAATGGACATAGCCGGAAAACACCCTAATTTTGTCTTTCCAGTAGCAGGAATACATCCCGAATTCATCAAAGAGGTCACCCCGGAAGAGACCGAAACCTTTCTTGAGATCATAAAAAGGAACAGAGATAGGATAGTTGGAATAGGAGAAACAGGGCTCGATTACAACTGGATAAAGGAAACTGAATGGAGGAAGAAACAGAAGGAGCTTTTCATCAGGATGATTCGTTTTGCGAAGAGGCTGAAAAAACCGCTTGTCATACACGCAAGAAATTCTCCAGGCGCAGAGGGGATGGATGCTTATGAAGACTCGATTAATATTCTGGAGCAGGAAGGGGCAAAGTGTGTGCAACTTCACATGTTTGGGGCCAGTCAGCTCGTCCAAAAAGTCATTGACAACGACTGGCATGTTTCGCTGAATGCTATTGTGCTGCGCAGCAAGAAGCACAAGAAGATTGCAAGGGACATGCCTTCAGACAGGCTTATGCTGGAAACGGATGCACCATGGCTTGCCCCTGAAGGCTGGGAATCGAAGACAAACGACCCGAGAGCGATCATAACAGTGGCAGAGAAGATAGCTAAAATAAGGAAGACAGCCTTCGAAGAGCTCTGGCAACAGTGCGGTAGGAACGCAAAAGAATTCTTTGTTTTGCCTGTTAAAATATAGTCAGCAGATTGCCTGACCCTCTTCTTCCATCAACACATTACTGACGTAAATCGGAGCGTCCATTCTCACTGCAAGGGCAATGGCATCGCTGGGTCTTGCGTCCATTTCCAGAACCCTGTTACCATATTGAGTAATGAGGTTTGCATGGTATGTCCTGTTCTCAAGTGTGTTAATTTTCACCATAATAATCTTTATATCAAAGGCTTCAAACTGGTTTTTCATGATGTCATGTACAAGGGGCCTGGTTGTTTTTATGCCCGCCATTCCGCTGTATATTGAGGTCGTCTGTTCTGTTGTCGTAACCATTGAAAGCCTTCTGCAACCATCTGTGAGGTAGATTAATCCCGGGTCAATAGTGATATCAGCTTCTGCAAAACCGTCTGTTGAAAGGGATGATATCTTTACCATGTCATTTTCCATGGTATACATATAAAGTCCGTTTATGCTGTTCCCCAGAAACATGCCAAGGAAAAACGTAGCTGCGACAACTATCATTACCAGCGTTACTTTCCTGTTTGAGCTTTCTTTTCTTTTCATGATATGAAATAATTCAGCGCTTCATTTATATTGTTAACCTCTATTATATTCAGCCCGGTTTCTTCAGCAACGTCTATTGTTTTGTAAACAACGCTGCAGTGCTCGACAAGCCCGTACCATTCACACTTAAGGTCATCCACAACTTCCTGTGTCTGTCCGGGCGGCACAAGGAAGGTGCTGATTCCCAGCTCTTTGCATGCCTGCGCCTTTGCGAGTATGCCTCCTACCTGTGTTATTTCACCATCCTGTTCTATTTTGCCGGTTATCGTGACATCCGTATTTATGCTCCTGTTTTCAACTGCTGCGATAGTTGCAATGGTTATTGCAGCACCGGCAGACGGCCCTTCTATTACAGAGGCATTCGCTGTTACAGTATATACCAAGTCTAATGTCGAAAGGTTCTGGCCGAGCACATTCTCCGCAACAGTATATGCTGTTCTTATGGAATCCTGCGTATCTCCCCAGAAAAATATCCTGTCTATGTTAACGAGTATCTTACCTGTTCCTTCTATCGCCTGGACAGTCAGCGTGGTTGTAACGCCCTGGTCATTCTCATCGACAGCGGGTATGGGTATTGAAGCAAGGCTGAATTCACTTAGATTCCCATAAACCACAGGATCTGTGGAGTAGAAATAAACATTACTCTCTGTACCAAAAAGCATGCCAAGATAAAAGGAATTCACAAAGAATAGTATAAGCAGAATTGTGACTACCGCAAGTCTCTTCATACATCATTATTGTACGAAATAGTATAAAACATAATCGGGTTATAAATTTAAGATTTCTATCCATATTGGTTCCATGGAAAAGGCAAAAATCGGCATAATCGGCGGCACAGGGGTTTATGACCCTGCCATGGTCAGCAATATAGAAAAAATCAGCATAGCAACACCATACGGTTCCCACTCCGATGGTCTGATTACCGGGCTTTTTCAGGCAAGGAGAATTGCATTCCTGCCAAGGCACGGTGAGAACCACAGCATACCACCTCACAGGGTGAACTGGAAAGCGAACATATGGGCACTGAAGGAGCTGGGTTGCGAGAGGGTATTCGCAACATGCGCAACCGGTTCTCTGAAGGAGGAATACAAACCAGGCGACATAGTCATAGTTGACCAGTTCATTGACATGAGCAAGACCCCCCACACCTTTTATGATGAGGGGAAGCTCTATCACGTTTCCCTCGCAGATCCCTTCTGCCCTGAAATGAGCAGGCTTATTGCAAAGGTTGCAGGGGAACTAGGTATATCATTCCATGACAAGGGCACTTATCTCAGGATAGAGGGTCCCCAGTTTTCGACCCGCGCATCATCAAGGATGTACAGGCAGTTCGCCGACCTCATAGGCATGACTGGCGTGCCGGAAGCAATATTGTGTAGGGAAAAGGAGATGTGCTTCGCAATCATAGCCACGATAACCGACTACGATGTCTGGGCGGAGAAGCCCGTTTCATTTGAAGAGATAAGAGAGACAATGTCAAGAAACATCAGCAACACAAGACAAATCCTGGAAAAGGCCATATCACAACTTCCTGAGAAACGCTCGTGCGGCTGCGGAAACGCCCTCATGGGCTCTGAAATATAGGAAAACTATTTAAATACTGCGGAAAATTCATATCTGCGGGGGCTAGGCTGGGGTGTTTGGCGTATCCTGTGACCACAAACCGTCATTATGGTGGAGCTGAGGCAGAGGGAGGCACTTGGCTTAAGAATCGGCCCTGGTCTTCGACCGAGAAGCTCTGTCCTGCAGGGTTATTGATATAATGAACCAGGTCAGGCCCTGACCGGAGCAGCCTTAAGTTATGTTGATGGTGCTTGCAGGAGTTCCAGAGTGGAGAAGGAAATCAGACAAACCGGTTCTTGGTTAGGTGTCCACCGAAGCGTGCCCCTGCATTTTCATTTACAATAGCTTTCTCGCAAGCAGAATGAGTTTTGGTCTTTTCATCAGTATCTTTGCAAGCTTGCCGAACCCTTCCGCCCTTGCGAAACCTACAATGTCGCTGCCTTCAAGCTCTTCGGCGAGAAAATTGAGGTCATCATCCGAGAGCTTTTCTACAACCTCTCTCAGCTTCTGTATCTTCTTCAGCCTCTTTCCGCGCTCTTTCCACCATCTGTCGTCATATACTGAAAGAGCCTCTTTTGACATATCGCCCTTTTTTATTGCCTCAGCAGCGGTCTCTGCGGCCATTCTTCCGGCCAAAAACGATTCCACTATTCCACCGCCGTGTATTGGGTTAACCTGATGCGCGGCATCGCCTGCAACTATAAAGTTATCGCATACCATACTGTCAAGGAAACCACCGACAGGTACACCGCCCGCATTTACTTCCAGTATTGAACCCTTCTTTAACCCAGGTCTTGAATTAATGAATTCATTAAGATACTTTATTGCCGATTTGCTGGTCATTGTTTTTCTGATGCCTATTCCTACATTTGCCCTGTGTTCGCTCTTGGGAAAAATCCAGACATACCCACCTGGTGCGATTTCGTTACCGAAGTAGAGCTCGATTGAATCAGGGTCTATGTCTATGTTAGACATCTCAAACTGCACAGCAGAAATGAACTCCGAGAGCTTTGATGTGGTTTCAAGCCCGGCTTCTCTCGCAATTCTGGACTCTATGCCATCGGCTGCTATTACTATTTTTGCTCTGACATCCCACTGCCTCCCATTGAATTCAAGCCGCACACCGGAGATTTTTTCATTCTCTCTCAAAAGTGAGACGACTTCTGTCTTTGTTAGTATCTTGGCGCCGCTCTTTGCAGCCATGTCCGCTAGCATCTTATCAAACATCTTTCTTTCGATTATCCATCCGGTATAGTTATCTGAAGTTGTCGGGTCGAACAGAACCTTTACTGATTTTCCGTTAGGTGCATAGATGTTTGTTCCGGTTATTTTTCTGTTAAGCCATTTTTCATTCTTCTTGATTCCCATCCTTTCAAAGCCATTCTCCGATATGCCCTCGCCGCACCTTTTCGGACAGCCAATCTCCGCCCTCTTCTCAACCATGAGAACATTCAGACCTGCCTTTGCCGCTGTCATTGCTGCAGCAGATCCTGCGGGACCGGCACCCACAACGATCATATCATAGCTTTCATCTATAAAGTCTTTCATTCCTTGTCACCTCTGGACTCCAGAGCCTTGACAGGGCAGAACTCAATACAGATTCCACAATCCTTGCATTTTTCTTCGTCACAAATAATGCCATGTTCGGTCAGCCTCAGGGCAGAATGCGGGCATACTGCTACACAACCGCCACACCTAAGACAGACCTTTCTATCGACCCTAATCATAGTATTTTTTTTACAGAAAGACATAAATGCTTTGCATTACGATTGAGTGGGTAGATTAAAAATGATAGAGAAAGGCGTATACAGAAACAGAAAACTAAGAAAAAGAATATTGTTTAAATTAAAAAATGGTGCATTTTTCAGCTAGGCATGCACCATACACATTCTTGGGTTTATACACTCTTTGCGATGTTGAGCACTGCCTTCAATGACACTATCAGCACCGCTGGAGAAGCGAGTCGGTATTAATGTGTCCAGTGCAAGCAACGGTGCCATTGCAAATCCTGATACCAACACCAGAGCTATTCCTGCTGTGAGGAAATCGTTGAGTTCCTTTCCTGATATGTTTGTGAATCCAACGATGAACCCCAGTATTACTAGTACCAAGGTTATCCACTGTGCTGCAGTACCAAGAGCTACGAATGTCATTACAAGCCCTGTTATTACTGCTATCAGTACACCCAAGATGAAAGCCCAACTTCCAAGTTGTTCAGTAACCATGTTGAGATCACCTAATAATATATTATGGGAACCTTCTTATATAAATAAATATACGACAATAGACGTTTTTTAAGCAATTTCTGATTGTAAATCAACTGTTTTTGAATGGGCCCGAGAGGAGTCGAACCCCCAACCCCTCGGTCCGAAGCCGAGTGCTCTATCCAATTGAGCTACGGGCCCATCTAATTCTTATAACCCATAGCCCTTTAAGTTCTTTGGGTGAACCTTAGCCTTTCTGAAGAAGTGACAGCTCCTGTAAGAAAGGCTCAGGGGAGCTACGGACCCATATATTTTATGCTTATTTCTTAAAATAAGTTAGATTCTATTTAATAAGCTTCAATATGGTTTTCCTTACCTCGTTTGCATCTACCTGGCCCCTTGCCTCTCTCATTACCTCTCCCACAAGGAAGTGCAGGGCCTTGTCTTCGCCTTTCCTGTAGTCATTCACTGCAAGCCTGTTCTTCTTCAGAACACTCCGTATCATCTTGTTTATTCTGTTGCTGTCCTCAAACTTTTCGAGTTTGTACTTCTTCAGAACTTCTGCCAGTGGCTTTCTGTCTTCAATCATCTTCCTTATTGCCAGCTCTGCATTCCTGTCTGTTATTTTTCCCACCCTGAAGAGTTTTAGTAGCTAAGTAACCCATTCATGTTTTATTCCGGAATCCCTGAATTTCATATTATTCCAGTTCAGTGTCTTCTTCAGGTATCCGGCTATCCAGGTACCGGCAAGCCTGGACTCTGTTTTTTTTGCCGCTTCTTCGAACAACTCTGCCAGGCCGATATCCGAAACAATTGACTCAGCTATCTTACCTGGCAGCCTGTATTCCTTCACAAACCTTTTCAGCCTCTTCTCCGGCAGCTCTGGTATGAATTTTTCAATATGCTGCAGCTCTTTTTTGCTCAGTGTTATGACAGGAAGGTCGGGCTCGAAAATATATCCGTATTCATCCTCTTCCTCTTTCCCCCTCATGTCCTCGGTTGCTCTCATGTCCGGGTTCCACGTTCTCGTTGCCCTTCTCACCCTCACGCCCCTCTTGAGTAGGTTCTTCTGCCTCACAATCTCATAATTCAGTGCCTGCTCTATATCCTTCGTGCCCGTGATATTCTTGACTTCAACCCTGGCACCACCCTCCAGCGAGATGTTAGCGTCTGATTTTATGATTGCCCTTGATGAAGAATCATAAACGCCAAGATATTCAAGAATATTAGCGAGCTTCTGCAGATATACCCTTGCCTCACGCGGACTGGTTATGTCAGGCTCTGTAACAATCTCCACAAGAGGAATGCCGGATCTGTTGTAGTCCACGAGCACATGCCTGCCCCCAAGCCCGCCCACATGGATGAGCTTTGCGGGGTCTTCTTCCATATGTATTCTGCTTATCCTTATGCGGTTTCCATTAACCTCAATCTTACCATTCGAAGCGAGTGGAATCTCGTACTGTGTTATCTGGAAATTCTTGGACATATCAGGGTAGAAGTAGGTCTTCCTTGAGAAAAATGTTTCTTTCGCTATACTGCAGCCGAACGCTGTCGCAATCCTCAGCGCCATCTCAAGCACGCGTTCATTGACCAAAGGCTTCGAGCCCGGGAATCCAAGGCACACCCCGCACACCATCACGTTAGGTTTTGGTTCCTTCTCCATGCTGACAGGGTTCCTGCATCCGCAGAATATCTTACTCTTTGTGTTCAGCTGAACATGCGTCTCAAGCCCGATTTTCAGTTTCATAACTCCTTCACCATTATGATATCGTCGTAATACTGTCCGTAGTAGTTACAGCCCCTTGGTATCTTTCCTGTTTCCCTGAAACCGCACTTCTCGTAGACATGCTTGACCTGTTTGTTGGGCTCGTAGACATCCAGTTTTGCTATGCTGTACTTCAGTTCCTTCTTACCAAGCTCCAGTAGTGTCTTAAGAAGCTCTGTTCCTATGCCGATGTTCCTGTACTTCTTTATCAGTCTGATGCCTATACTGCACATGTGTTTCTTTGCATCTTTGCTTTCCTTTTTCATCCCAGCAGAAGCAATTACTTTTCCGTCTATCTCAACCACTACAGTTATATTTTGGTTTTCCCTCAAGGCTCTAAGGGGATTATTCAGCCAACTCTTCTCCTCTTTGAGTTTTATTTTATGCTGCATGGTGATAAAGGCTTTTTCCTTTACAAGTCTGTTTATATGCCCCATCAAATCGTTTAGGTCGCTCCTTTTCAGGGTTCTGAATATAATGTCCTTTCCACCGAGCTTCATTTTCTTTATAATCTCACCCTCTTTCATCCCAATCCCCCCTTCT
>JAFCEM010000025.1 GCA_017609145.1 Candidatus Aenigmatarchaeota archaeon
TTCAAGGGCATTAAGTATATCATAGAAGCCCTGTCTGTAATTCTAAAACAATTTCCGGACGCTGAATTCTGGATAGTGGGCAAAGGTGATGAAGAAGATGAATTAAGGAGTCTTGCAAAGGAATTGGGTGTGGAAAGGGCGGTGATATTTCACGGCGAGGCACCTTTTGAAAAAACTCCATTCTTCTACCAAAAAGCTGATATCTTTATACAACCTTCTTTGTGCTGTGAACTTCCAAATACATTACTTCAGGTCATGTCATCCAAAAAAGCAGTTGTGGTGACCACACCAGTTGGTTCTGGTGGAATAGTAAAAAGCGAAAAAACAGCATTGGTAGTCAACCCCCGGAGTGGAAAAGCAATAGCAAGCGCAGTGATGAAACTTTTCAGAGACGATAACCTTAAAAGATGTCTTGGTAAGAATGCCAGGGAATTAATAGAAAAAACTATGACATGAAAGCACACAAAAAAAGAATTATGGAAATCTACCATACTATTTTAAGAGAGCATGCTAATCATACTATACCTATGGAGTGATTAAAGTGGACAAAACAACGCTGGAAAAAATGGCTCCAATAATAGAGCCACTAATCAAAGGAAAATCGGTTTTGGACTGCGGCGCAGTTGGTGTCTATGATGACCCGCACCATTTTATAAAAAAACCAGTGACTATTACGTGGGAGTTGACCTGATAAAAAAACCAGCATGCCCGAAATTGTTATAGGTAATGTTGAAGACATAGACCTTAAAAAGAAGTTTGATGTTGTACTGGCCTTTGGCTTGCTGGATTATCTCTCAAATCAGGGCAGGTTTCTCGAGAATGTTAAGAAGCACCTAAAAAAGGACGGCCTTTTTTTGGTTGAAAACGGGAACTGTGAGTCACTTCATCACAGGATAAGAGGATTTGACCCGGATACGGAGAGGTGCTATGATGTTTCAACTGTTTTAAGACACAACAGATTCACGATAAGAAGGCTGCTTGAAAGACACGGATTTGAAATAATAAAAATCTATAATTACTCAAACACCAGAAGCCTGCCAAGAAAGGTCTTATCCGTTATTATGAAACTAAGGCAGCACCTTAATGACTTCGTTTTCATTGTTTCAAAACAGAAAAACTAATCAAGTGCCATATCCTTTAATATCTATCGTTAATTATACTTATCATGTGCGGCATAACAGGCATCTGTGGTTTTGAAGACAGAGAACTTATCAAAAGAATGACAGATGTTCTTGAGCATAGGGGACCTGATAGCAGCGGCTTCTTTTTCGATAAAGATGTTGGCCTTGGCCATAGGAGGCTGAGTATAATAGATCTCTCCACAGGCAAACAACCAATCCATAACGAGGATGGTTCTGTTTGGATAGTGTTCAATGGTGAAATATACAATTACAGGGAACTTCGAAAGGAACTGGAAAAGGAAGGCCATAGATTCCATACAAATAGCGATACAGAAGTCATTGTGCACCTCTATGAAAAACTTGGCAAGAGTTGTGTAGAGAGCCTAAGGGGCATGTTCGCATTTGCAATTTGGGACTCCAACAAGAAGATGCTTCTTCTGGCCAGAGACCACGCAGGTATTAAGCCACTTTACTATCGCTTATATGGTGATTCGATAGTTTTTGCCTCAGAAATAAAATCAATACTTAAGAGCCCTGAAACCAGAAAAGAAACAGAGGCATCATCAATCGATGATTATCTTACATACGGGTTCGTGACAGGAGACAATACCTTATTTTCAGGTATAAAGAGGCTGCTTCCAGGCCATATACTAATTTTTGAAAAAGGAAGCATTGAGATTGAAAAATACTGGTCTTTGGAAATGAAACCAAGGCGTTCCTGTGAGGAAGAAAATAAAAAAACCTTCATGGAAATCTTTGAAGATTCAGTCAGACACAGACTAATAAGCGATGTGCCGCTGGGCGCATTTCTTTCAGGTGGTTTGGATTCAAGTTCAATCGTGGCAATCATGAGCAAACTGAGTGATTCACCAGTAAAAACCTTCAGTATAGGATTCGGCGAAACAGATGACGAAACCGGTTTTGCCAGAATAGTATCCGAAAAATTTGGAACAGAACATCACGAAAAGATAGTGGATTACTCTCATATCATAAAACTTTTGCCAAGACTCGTATGGCATCTTGATGACCTGATTTCGGATGCTGCATGTCTGCCCACATTCGTTGTTTCCGAATTCGCAAGAAAACACGTGAAGGTGGTGCTTACGGGTGAGGGATCTGATGAGATATTCGCAGGGTATCCAAGATACAGGTATTTCAGAGGATACTATAATCTTCTTCCATCCGGATTAAGGCTTAAGGCGTACATGTACCAAAAAACACTATTTAGGGAAAAAGAAAAGGCCCAACTGTGCCCCATTCTGAGTACAAAAAAAATCACCGATGTGATGAAATCACAGTGGCCACAAATTGACCTTAATGGTGTGATGCTTTATGAGATAAACAATGCCCTGCCTCATGAACTATTAATGAAAATAGATAAGATGACTATGGCAAATTCACTTGAAGCCAGGGTTCCGTTTCTGGACATATGTATTATGGAATTTTCATCCACACTCCCGATGAACTCAAAGATGAACAGGTTCAATGGAAAATACATATTAAAAAAATCAATGAAAGGCATACTGCCTGATTCTATAATAAACAGGAAAAAGCACGGTTTCACCACCCCATTGACATTATGGTTTGGCAATGAACTCAAGGAATACGCGGAGCAGATTATAACGGACAATGAATTTCAAAACAATCTGGGATTCAATAATGCTTATATGAAGAAAATAATGCCAATCGGAGGCAGATTCAAAAGACCGGGGGATAGTTACAGGGTATGGAGGTTGCTTATGCTCAATATGTGGCACAAAATTTTTATCACAAACGAACTAAAAAAATCGAGCAGCCTATCCTGATTTTTTGAAAAGGAACCAGTTATTTTCCAGCCCGGATGCCCTTTTGATATTAATCACCTTGAAATCAGGAAATTCCTTTCTCATGAAGCCCAACACTTCATCAACAGTAGAAGGTTCATATGGATACCCACCAAGCCAATCAATGGCATCCGTTTTCCAGTTGGCCCCTCTCTTTTTCTTGTAGTCCCTTATGGTAGAAAACGGGTTTTTTAGCCGTACTATGTTTGGCATGAAATAATATACGACAATGTAGGATATTTCAAGCAGATATTTACCGAACCCCGGCGACATATTATAGAGCCTTTTAATCGATGTCCATGTTTTTGAGCCCCTTATACCACCCGTTTTATTATAGAGTGCTATGTAATAGAAACCACCATCATTAACAAGCCTGGCGGATTTTCTCATTGCTTCCCAAAGATTTCCCGTATGATGAAGAACACCCCAGGAATAGACTACATCAAATTTCCCCAGACGGGAAACAAAATTCTCATCCAGAATAGAGCCTTCGCATATTTTCCAGTTGTCTGGGTTTTTAACCTTGCTCTGTAAAAACCTACAGCAATCCAGTGAAAAGGGATCCAGGTCAAAACTAAACACGTTTTTTGCATTCAGTTTCAGGGCAGCACAGGAGAATAATCCACTTCCGCAGCCAATATCCAGAAAACTCATATCATTGAGGTCTTCTCTTCCCATGAATTTTTTGATGGAAATCTTTGCCTCCTCCAATCTTCTTTCGTTCACATACTTCAAAAATCTTTTCCAGTTTTTTCCGAAAGAAAACGAAACAGACTTCATACTCATCTCCTTAACAACCCAAGTAAAATCTTGTTTTGACGTATAATCTTTTGAAAGGAATGAAAAAAATAAATATCTATTGGAAAAGACATAATGAAAAATCTAATTCTGAGATAGGCAAAAAATTTGAAAGGCCACATTATTGGGGTATTTCTCCACTTGCCTGCAAGGGCACCTGTATAATTTGAAACGCATTTTTGCAGGTTTCTGAGAGCATTAATATCCTTCTTCTTTGCCCAGTCAAGCCACGTTATCTTGAATTTTGCCTCAGCTATGTCATAGTCTGCCCAGCGTTCCGGGTTATTTGGGAGTTCAAAACCAAGGCTTAGCGCTTCCTTATAAAGGCTACTTCCCGGATAAGGAAGATACATACCCAGGTTAAAATCTATGTTTGGATGAATTCTGTAAAGTCTTGTCACAAGCCTGAGAGTATCCTTTATCTGTTTTTTGGTCTCTTTGGGAAACCCCACAATGGCCGCAGCCTTTATCCTTATCTGTGGATATTTTGACAGAATTCTGATTTTTTCTATGGTGTCTTTAACCTTAAATCCCTTTCCTATCTTCTTCAGCATCTTGTCATTCCCTGATTCTATACCAATGAACAGCTGCTGGCATTTTAGCTCGGCCAGTTTTCTTGCAAAATCTTCATCTATTGAATCAATTCTTATATCTGCCCAGAACGGCAAATTGACTCTTCTCAATATCTCAAGCGCACGCTTCTTGTCGACAAAAAAGTTATCATCATAATACATGACAGCATTGATTTTGTGTTCTTTTTTGAGCCTATTCAGTTCTTTCACAACATATTCAACAGAGTGGGCTCTCCAGCGGTTATAATTAAACTCCCGGTTGTAGCAGAAGCCACAGTTGAATGGACACCCACGCGACGTCACAAACACGATTCCCCTTTTGGCACTGAACTGGGGCTTTATGTAATCCTCAATATCAATGGCTGACCAGTCAAGTTTGTAATCATCCAGATTTTTTATAAGCTCGGGTCTTTCATTTATATGCATCTTTCCGTTTTCCTTATATCCCACGCCACCTATGTCTCTTATCGAATTCTTTCCCTTCGTGAGATGTTCTGCAAGTTGCACAACGGTTTCTTCCCCCTCTCCAACTATGATATAATCAACAAAATCATATTCCAATGTTTCTTTTGGGCAGAGTGACGAATGCACACCCCCCCACAAGATCGGTATGTCTGATAATTCTTTTATTTTCTTGGACATGTTGGCTGATGTCTTCACTGCAACTCCAGTTATCACAGAAAACCCAACAAGAAATGGCTTGGAATCCACAATTTCCTTGACAGTCTGTTCTATATCTGATTCGGATATGTGGAATACTTTCACAGAATATCCTGCCTTTTTAAGGGCATCACTCAGGTACAGTAGACCGAGTGGCAGAACCCTCTCTTCAACACCCCGAAAGGTGCCTGCAATATTCACGAGGCAGATATCCATTTGAATCTTTTTCTTTGTCATTTTTAAATAAGAATATCATCATCAGATAAGAACAGATAAGCCCAAAATGGAATAATCAATTTAAATGATTAATGGACAAGAATCTATTGCAACCAACAAATAAAAATCAACATCTTTAATAATCAGATGGTTCAAATGAATAAAGTTATAGTCATTGGTATTGATGGTTCAAGTTTTGACTTCATAGAGTCCTGGCTAAAGGAGGGGCTCCTTCCGAACCTGAGCAAGGCATACAATGATGGTAGCCGTGCGACCTTGATGTCCATATTCCCTACATATTCATCTGTTGCGTGGGCCTCTTTTTCTACGGGAATGCAGGCCGGCAAACACGGGATATTTGGTTTTGACATCAAGCGCCCGAATCAGTATTATAATAAAAACCTCATAAGCTCTGACGAATTAAAGGCCGAACCGATATGGAACATTCTTGAAAGACATGGAAAAAGAAGCATAGTGGTTAATATGAT
Organism: Candidatus Aenigmatarchaeota archaeon; assembly: GCA_017609145.1. Classification (GTDB taxonomy): domain Archaea; phylum Aenigmatarchaeota; class Aenigmatarchaeia; order QMZP01; family QMZP01; genus JAFCEM01. The sequence continues at coordinate 5,679 of JAFCEM010000025.1, forward strand.
ACCGACATATCCACCAAAAAAGATTAGTGGTGCCATGATATGTGGGATGATGTCGCCAAACAACAGCACATTCACGTACCCACCGGAACTTACTGATTTCGTTAAGGGTATGGGTTACAAGATACATAATGAGGAAACCAACCCGATCCTGGAAGACCTTATACTGACTACACAAAAACGGGCTATGGCAGTAAGGTATCTGATGCAAACCACAGAATGGGATTTCATTGCAGTACTATTCAATGCCGTAGAAGTTGCGCATCATAATTTTTTCAATAGCCAGGAAAAACTGCTTAAGATATATAAGGCTCTTGATGATGAAATAGGAAAGATACTCAACGCAGCAGGAAAGGATGTCAACGTAATTTATATGTCAGACCACGGACATGAATTGTGTGAAGGGCTGTTCCACCCGAATAATTTCTTAATGAAACATGGCCTGCTTTTCCTTAAAGATGGCGGCGCTATGAAAATGATTAGCAGAGAAAGGCTTGTGCACTTTTCAGAAAAACTAGGTATAAAGAAGACCCTCAAGAAAGTGATTCCGGTGAAGCTCGAAAAGCAGTTCGGATATTCCAAAACGCCAAGCCTCTATCATGTTGACTGGAAAAAAACAAAAGCCTATTATACAACACACGGAAAAATATACATCAATCTAAAAGGAAGGGAACCCGAAGGTATAGTAGAGCCAAAGGACTATGACAATGTTGTCGATTACATAATAACGGAACTTAAAAAGCTGGACTTCGTTACCCACGCGTTCAAGCGGGATGATATATTCCATGGGAACCAACTGGACGATGCTCCTGATATAGTTGTGATGACAAAAAAATATAACTTCGGTGACTGGAATATGAATATATACCCAGAGTTCACTGATATGGACCCTCCTCTGGTAGGAAAGCATGCAGTAAATGGCATATTCATGGCATATGGGCCCGATATTAAAAACATGGATATTGGGGAAAAATCAATACTTGATGTGAGTCCAACGATACTGGAACTAATGGGATTCCCCGTACCGGAAGACATGGATGGAAAGCCAATTCATGAAATAATAAATAAGTAATTAATAAAACTAAAACCTATATGTGATAGACATGGCAGAAGACCTTAACTCACTTGTGAACAAGAGCATATTCATAATAAGAGAAACGCTTTCCAGCTATAAGAATCCTGCGGTCATGTGGTCAACAGGCAAGGATTCCACGGCTATGCTGCACCTTATAAAACAGGCATCCCCCGACGGAAACGTGCCCGTTCCCGTGATACACATCGATACCACCTTCAAGTTCAAGGAAATATACGAATACCGTGACCGCATGGCTAAAGAATGGAATCTGAATCTTATCGTGGCCAAAAATAACGAGGCCCTTGAATCCGGAGTAGGTCCAAAAACAAACAGCAAATTTGATTGTTGTACCAAATTAAAAACCGAGGCGCTCAAACAGGTCATCAAAAAATACAAATTTGACGCGCTTATAATGTCAATAAGGCGTGATGAGCATGGTATCAGGGCAATGGAAAGGGTAATGAGCCCCAGGGACCAGAATTTTAGATGGAATATAGCAAGAGAAAAAAAGCAGAAGAGCGGCGACTCGCCTTTCGAAGCACTGCAACCGACTGAAATATGGGAATTATACCAAACCGATTTTGGTGAAAGCTGTGATCATGTCAGGGTGCATCCCATACTTCACTGGACAGAACTGGACATATGGCGGTTCATACAGGAGAACAATATTCCAATGAATCCGCTTTACTTCGCAAAGAACGGGCAGAGATACCGCAGCCTGGGATGTGAATGCTGCACACGGCCCGTAAAATCAGATGCCGATACAATGGACAAGATAATAAAAGAACTGGAAACTACCAAGATTGCCGAACGCTCTGGAAGGGCACAGGATAAGGAAGATGATACTGTGATGCAAAGGCTTCGCGCAATGGGTTATATGTGATTTCTCTTGAACTTCTTGATAATCTTTTTGAGTGTTTTGAATTCTCTTCCTGTTCTCCTTTCTAATGTTTTAATCACCACCAGGTCATTGTGGTCAATCCCACCAAAAACCATGAAGAGGAGAATATAAACCAAGAGGAAAGCAGCAAACAACAGGAATAGTGCCCACCATGGAATGAGCATCCCAAAGGCAAATCTGGCCAATGTATATATCAGCAACATTGATATCAATCCGGAGATAACAGACCTTAGATAGCTTTTATTCACTGTTCGAAGTTTCATGTACCTGTAATTAAAAGACATACAGGAAGCTGTAAAAATTACCAGTGATATGGCAGTAGCAGTTGCTGCACCTATGATGCCCCACCAAGGTATCATAATCAGATTAAGTATCACATTAACTATGGTCATCATCGAAGAACATAGAAGATTTATTCTGGTCTTCCCTGCGGCAAGGATACTGGTATTGGCGGTTTTTCCGACAGAAAATATCAGATAGCCTGTTGCGAGTATGGCAAGAGGTGTGCTAGCCTGAAGATATTGCTGTCCAAAGAAAAGGTTTATGATAGAGTCTGGGAAAAATAACATAAGCAGGAAAAGGGGAAAAGTCAGGATGAATACCCATTTAGAAACAGATTCAAAAATACTCTTCATTTCAGAATCTTGCTTTTTGGAGTAGAGCTCAGACATCACAGGAAGGAATATATAGATAAATGAAGTAATGACCAGGCTGAGCATGTATGCAGTGGGCATTGCGATATTATATATACCTACCTGCGTGCTGGTGCTGAAGAATCCCAGCATTATAGTATCCGTAGACCTGACTATTATCCAAAGAAACCCCATTATGGAGATAGGCCAGGAGAAAGAGATGAGCTTCCTTTTCATGGATACGGCCTTTATCTTTCCCATATCAGGAAAGCTCTTTCTTATGTAGTAAAAGGCCAGCGCAACAGCTGCCACAAATCCGACTATATGAGCAAACACGGCCCCCAGTATGTCTATTCCAATGAAGAAAAATGTGATTATGAAAATAAATGTCAGAATGTGTTTGAATATCTCTTCTGATAAAACTACATACTTCATCTGCTTGAATCCCCTGAGACAATAAGCAAAATATATAAGTAGGACAGAAAAGGGGATTGCAATTACGAACACTTGAAGCATCAGTATAAGACTCGGTTCCTGGAATACCAACACAGAAATAATTTCTGAAAGAAAGAACACTATAATGGTCAAAATTATGCTAAGGGGAAGTATTATCTTAAGACCGGAAATTATGACCCCCTTCACGTTTTCTGGCTGATTTCTAACGCGATAAAAAGGTATAAATCTGGCTACGCCTTGGTTTGTGCCCAGAAGGCAGACAACAGTAAATACGCTGATTAATGCGCTTGCAAGCGAAAAAAGTCCATAATCAGCTGCGCCAAAAAATCTGGCCATCACTATCCTTATAAGATAGCCAAACACTTTGCCTACAAAGATGCCGATGAAAACTATGAGTACCCCCTTTCCTATAGTTTCTAGGTACTGGTCCTTGTTTTCAGATTTCATATGAATAAGTAAAGGAGATTACTAATTAAGATTTGCCGTCTTTCCTGGTCTCCTGCTCGTCCGCCATCCTAAGCGACTTGAAGGTCCCTATGTCATAACGGAGACCATCGAATATGAAACCATAGACCGGATGTCCGTCCTTTCTCATTAGTTCTATCGCATCGGTCATCTGTATTTCATTGTTTTTGCCAGGCGGCGTTTTTTCTATGTACTCGAAAATCTTCGGGTTAAGTATTATCAATCCGGCTATGTTGTAATAGACGCCATTGGTTCTGTATGCTTCTGCTTCTTCGAGGGTAGGTTTTTCTATCATACCCAGAACCCTGCCATCATTGTCCAACTTAACTATACCAAATCGTGTCGGGTCATCAACAGGATGAAGTACAAGCGTGGCATATGCACCCTTTTCTTTATGAAATTGGGCAGCTTTTGTAAGGTTTTCATGCGGTCTGAAATAATTGTCGCCATAAATAACCGAAAAATCCTCTTCACCTATCCAGTCTTTTGCTTGGTATACTGCATGTGCAATACCCTTCTGCTCATCCTGTACCCTGTAATAGATATTCACACCGAGCCTCTGTCCGGAACCCAGATAATCAAGAACTGCTCCTTTCTTCCAGCCCGTGATGACCATGATGTCCCTGACATCACACGCTTTCAGATTGTCTATGACATGCTCTATGACCGGCTTGTGCCCTACCCGTATCAGCTCCTTCGGCATGGCTAATGTCAGCGGTTCAAGCCGTTCACCCTTTCCTGCAGCAGGCACTACTCCTTTCATTTCATATCACCAACACACACCTTCAAATTTCCCAACCCTTTCAGGGTTCAGAACCTTCCTTCCCTCAATTATTACATTCCCATTCATCAGAGAAAAATCCTCTTCACTCAGGTTCTTGAATTCTTCCCAGTCCGTGACAATTATGCAGGCGTCA
>JAFCEM010000100.1:0-1797 GCA_017609145.1 Candidatus Aenigmatarchaeota archaeon
GCACCCAAAGGGGGAGCTTTGAAAAAAGGCATTGAGATAGCCGTTCGAATGATAAAACAGATAAAAGAAGAAGGAATCGCCGACGGCGTCCACATAATGGCTATCGGTAGAGAAGAGGTTGTTCCTCAAATCCTTGTCGAATCAGGTTTGGAGAGCTAAGAAAAAAACATCAAAGAGGTGGCGTTAAATCATATGCAAAATCAAGCGAGCATTATTGTAATAGATGACGAACAAATAATTCGTGATGGATGCACCCGCATTTTGAGCAAAGAAGGCTGGGAAGTGGCTACAGCGGAAAACGGTCAGCAGGGCCTGGATGCTCTGCAAAAACGCGAGTTCGACCTGATGCTCCTGGACCTGATAATGCCGGGAATAGGCGGCTTTGAGGTCCTGGAGAAGACAGCCGAGATAAGCCCGGATACTATTGTAGTGGTCATCACGGGATACGCCACGGTAGAGTCCGCCGTGGAAGCTATGAAAAAGGGCGCTTACGACTTCATACCCAAGCCTTTTACACCGGATCAGCTCCGAATAACTGTCCGCCGCGGGCTGGAGCGAAAGTCTCTTGCAGAAGAAGCCATGAGGCTCAAGATAGAGCGAGCCAACGACCTGCGAGCCATAACCACAGAGCGAAGCAGGCTCAGGACAATAATACATTGCATGGCCGATGGAGTGATCATCGCTGATAGCAATGGACAGGTTGTCCTCAGCAATTCTGCCGCTATAAGATTGCTGGAAATAGAAAAAAACAATCTCGCAGGCAGCATGTTGAAAGATTACAAGGAGGCTCAGGTCCTGGCGGAAATAACGTCGGAATTTCTCGACAATGTCTTTCCCCCATCAGGAGCTATCACAAGGGAGTTCCAGGTGGGCAAATCTTTTCTGCGGGCTTCATCGGCGCCGGTTCAAGGAACAGAAGGAAATATCCTTGGCTCCATCACCGTGTTACAAAATATAACTTATCTTAAAGAACTGGATCAAATGAAAACAGATTTCGTGGCAATGGTATCTCACGAGCTGAAATCTCCCATTGTTACAGTCAGACAACAACTCATGTCCATTATGAGCGGTTTGGCAGGAAAAATCACTGAAAAGCAAAAGAAAATAATTGATAGGTCTGAAGAGAGATTACAAGAGCTTTCTACATTGATAGAAAATCTGCTGGACATTTCCAGAATAGAAGCTGGATTCATCATTCAGCGGAAAGAGCCCTTGAATATAGTACCCTTGATCAAATCTGTATTAGCCACATATGAAAGTCAGGTAAAGCAAAACAGCCTTCAAGTTTTTCTCGAAGTGCCAGACAAATTGCCTATGATAAATGCTGATCATACCAACATGGAAGAAGTAATGGCAAACCTGATATCCAACGCCATCAACTACACTCCCGATGGTGGGAAAATATTAGTCAGGTCGTATGAAAAAAAAGGTCATTTGGTTATAGAAGTTGAGGATACAGGAATTGGAATAGCACCGGAAGATCAAAAGCGGATATTCGATAAATTTTACCGAGTAAAATCTGACAGAAACAGAAATATATCTGGAACAGGTCTTGGTCTACCCATTGTCAAAGGAATAATCGAAGCCCATCTTGGAACCATTGAATTAGTAAGCAAATTAGGCAAGGGCAGTCTTTTTCGTATTCTACTTCCCTTGGCCTGTAAAGATTAAACAGTGGCTACCCTTGTTTACCTGCTTCTGCTCGGCTTTTTTACCGGGCTGAAGATTCCGCCATCACCCTCCTGTATCAGCCTGTGTCAGGGTCGTCCCTTCCTAATCGATGAGCTTTTTGGCCTC
>JAFCEM010000100.1:1829-2168 GCA_017609145.1 Candidatus Aenigmatarchaeota archaeon
TACGAGTAATAGATATAACCTGTTGTTAAATGAACCTCCTCGCAGCAAGCTGCGGGATATCAAAAATCAAAGAGCTTCAGCTGACGTAAGTCTTTGGGGTATAGGCTTTGTCGCTTTACATAACGTTCAACCGTATCCCAATTGCCATGTTCGCCAACGGTGCCTACATAATATCCGTCTGATATTTCGTGAGTTCCAATAGAAAGCCCAAATATCAAATATATGTTTAGATTAGACGCAGGGGATTTTAAGTCGAATGTATTGAAAATTGAGAAAAAGTCCAATCCGTGAGGCCGCTTGCTATGCGGCCTTGCGGGGACCATGTTGGATTAGGTTGGG
>JAFCEM010000026.1 GCA_017609145.1 Candidatus Aenigmatarchaeota archaeon
TTTTCTGCTCTTTTTGCCTTCTTCAGTTGCGGTTTTGGTTGTTATCCGTTGCACCAGCAGAGAAACGAGTAGCACCAGCAGGGCAAGGGAGAATGTTATTATGTAGCTTCCGGGGGTTACCCATGCAGGCGAGCCGAATATCTGCTCTGCAAATCCGTCAAGTACCCCCATGGTTGCGGCGTCCTTCAACACACGAGCTGAAGAGCCCCAGAATATGAACGGCAGTATAGCAAGGAAGAAATACCTGTCAATCTTTATGCGCATCCTGGTGAGCAGCTCGTATACTGCAAAGACAGCAACTATCAGTATTATTGCATATACTGTAGTGTTCACGGTGTTATACCACCCGTTCTGCATTATTGGACCGACAAAGTAGTCAAAGAATGACGGCATACGCAAAACCTTAATACGTGTATCCGAGGTTGAGTATTATCTCGTATATATTTCCTTCAATGATTTTATAAAGAGACACAGTGACTGTTTCATGGAGCGCATAATTTGGTCTGATATAATGTATATCACCAATTTCATCAATCGCGAGAACCTCGAACATAAGATTTTCCGGTATAAGCGCCGAGATTTCGGTTTCAACACTTTCGGTGCTGAGCCAGTCTATTCCCTTCTGGTCAAGTGAGAACAGCAGGTCATTTCCCTGTAGGGTCAGAAGCGCTGTTGACCAGTCCGTCTGCATTACAGGTGTTTCGCTCAGCTGGAAAAAAACGAAGAACAGAAGTATGCACATCACCACAATTTCTACAATGTGCATGAACCCTTTCATATGCTTTTTTGTGTTTCTGTTTGGCATATTAAATTCTTGTTCTTGCTGCAATTTAAATCAACCGGAATCAGACTTCCTATGCACCCAACCATTCCAGAAGCGTTACAGCCAGTTCCCTTTTCTTCTTTGCCATGGCAATTATTTGTTTCCCTTTCAGCAGCCTGAAGCCTTTCGGGACTGCCTTTGCTATGTGCGAGGGGATGCCCTTTGCCCTGAGCTCCTTTTTCCCACCTGAAAGCGCATCATTCAGCTTTGCATCAGCCTGCCTGAACTGCCTGCTGAATTCCGCGAACCAGTAGCCGTTCTTCGTGAACGTCCTTCCTAACGGTTTGTATTTTTTGAGAAAATTCTTGCTATGCGCCTTTTCTTTTGTGGGCGGACCCTTCAGCGTCTTTTTCGCAGGTAGCTTATCCGTCACCAATTCTAGCATGATTATGCACGAGCCTTTTGTGAATTCCTCATCGCTCCAGACCACCCATCCGGAAACCCTGAAGTCACAGTCCTCGAGCATGGCTGCAAGCCGCTTCGCCGTCTTGCGCATCTGGGGCCAGAGAACATCCTGTATTACCTGTGGCTGGCTGAAGAGAATTCCGATGATGTTGCGTTTCCGCAGCAGGCTTTCAAGTCTTTTCATGTTTATCACAGTCTCGGGATTGAACAGTGAAAGTGAGGGTTTTTTGAGCAGCCTGTCGCATGCAGCAACGAACTTGCCGAAGTTTTCTTTTGAGAGCGCCGCAGCGACATTGCGCTCTGGATCGACCGGGTCTATGACTATCAGGGGCTGTCCCTTGAATCTGGTTTTGCTTCTCTCGGACGGCCTGTGCTGGCCGTTTATATCTATGAAGGTCTTGCCTGCCTGCCATTTCTTTGCGGCTTTCACAAGAGCCCTGAACGTCTTGAACTTTGTGATAAGCAGTTCGCAGAGGTAGCCGGAGAAGCCCTGAACGCGCGTATCCGAGCCGTATAATCCCTGTGCCCGTATGAACTGCTTCATTATGCGCACTTGGGGTGCCTTGCTGGGAGCCATATGCTTTTCAAGCCATTTGTTGTGGAAAGGGGTCCTGTCAACAGCTGATTTTATCCTTGCAGCAGAGCTTACCCTGTACGAGGGCACTATGTCAACAGCATAACCCTTTATCTTTGCACGTACGTAGGGATGCTCTGCATATGCGATTATGAAGCTCCCTCGCAGCTTCTTCACAACTTTCTTGCCTATCTCGAGCCCGTACACCTCGAGGTCCTGCCTTGTTGTCTTCTCGGGGAACCTGATAAATACGTCAAATTCCTTTTTGTGTGGCATCCATGTATCGCGCACGAAGGAGCCCGCGAGAACAACGTCCAGCTTCATGGGCACTGTACCGGTGGAATACTCCTGACAAACAACCCTTGCGGTCTTCATGACAAGCTCGGTCATTGCCCTTACCTTTTCCTTCTCCTCATTAGAAGGCGTAACCTGCTTAATAACCCTGCGAAGAACAGAATCCAGTTTGTCTCTGGCCATGTTTATAATTTGTCCGCGTGGTTAAAATGCTTGCCCTAACCATGTTTATATATCTTAATTGCGAAATATCTAATAGGGCGTGCGTCATGAATGGGGAGCCAATATTTCTTGAAGTGCAGAAGTTTTTCAATCCAAGGGAAAGTGTGGGCAGGATAGCGTCCAGTGATGTGGTGAGCTGTAGGCAGACCCACATGGTGCATTCGGTTCTTGAGGCAATGCTAAAGAGTGGGGTGACCAGGATGCCGGTCACCACAAAGGATATGAAACTCGTGGGTATGATAAGCGCGACCGACATTCTTGACTTTCTCGGCGGAGGGCCAAAGTACAAGGTGTTTGTCATGAACAAAAGGAAGACCGACCAGTACATAAGAAAGCTGATGACAAGAGACCCGCGCACGATTAACAGGACACATTCAGTATCAAGGGTGATTGCGGAATTCAAAAAGCATAGGCACGGGGCCATGCCCATACTCCACAGGGGCACGCTTTCTGGCATGATAAGCGAGTGGGACCTTGCCATGCGCATAAGGGAGCCGCTCGGCATAGACGTTGGGGAGATCATGATCAGAAAGCCAATCGTGGCCAGGGAGAAGTTCACCATAGAGGAGGTAGCGAAAATGATGTGCCGCGGCGGATTCAGGAACCTGCCGGTCACTGACAAAAATATTTACTTGGGCATGGCAAAGCCCATTGACATACTCTCGTACCTGCACAAGAACAGCATGCTTTACAAGCTGAGAAAAGCAAAGAGGAAGGTAACAAAAGCTATAAACACGGAACAGCCGATTGCAAAACCCGGACACGATATTTACGAGGCAGTCCTGCTCATGAAGAGGCACAACACAAGTGCCCTTCCGGTTGTCGAGGATCACGAGCTTGTGGGCATTCTGACTGCACGGGATCTGGTTGACGCAATGGTTTAGGGGTTTGCTCTTATGTGGAAAACATAAAGACCAGGCGCGAATTCAAAACCAAACCTGGTGCCTTGTGGGGAAGCCATGTTGACTAGGTCGGGGAGTTTTATAATGACGATAATCGTGTTTTAGCTTATATTAGTGCCTTAATGACCCCATTGTTTTTGATTTGTACAAATACAATCTGAAGAGAATCTAGGTCTGCAAACGGTTAAAAAACTTCACTGCAAAAAATATTCATGAAACCACCTGAAACATCAGAATTGTACAATCTGGCCATTTCTCTGGATGGTGAAAATATTGTAGTCATTGAGTTCGATGGAAGTGGGTTTAACTGGTATGGTAAGAGCGGTCTTGACTTAAAGATAAACAAAATCGATGAAGAAATTTATAAAAAATTTGAAAAAGAAAACAGTTCAGTTGATAAATGATCCCCTTAAGAATATAAAAAATCCTGACAAGAATGAGTATGCAGCACTGTAATGACACAGAAAGCTTTATAAAGGCAGTAAATAACTTAAAATTGTATACTGTCATAGTTGAAGGCAAGCGCGACAGGAAAGCCCTTGAGAAATTCGGGCTAAGGAAGATTATCGCCATCAATGGAAGGACCCTGATAAATGTTGTTGATGAAATAAGGGCTTCCGGGGAAAATCACGTAATCATACTCACAGACTTTGACGAAAAGGGAAAGAAAATAGCGTCAAGGCTTAGACGTTTGCTTCTGGCTTACAGGATACATCCAAATTCAAGATTAAGGCGTGATATGATGAAATTCGGAAGAGCCGAAATAGAGGATTTGGGGGCCCTTTTCGTGGCTGAAATAGACTTAAGGAGAGGTGATACTCATGGCGAAATTAGCGCCAAGTTCAATAAAATACCTGATAAAAGCAAAGGTAAAGGCAAAAAGCGTGATAGAAAAGCCGGATATAATCGGGGCAATATTCGGTCAGACTGAGGGCCTTCTGGGCTCAGAGCTTGACCTGAGGGAGCTGCAGAAGACAGGAAGAATAGGCAGGATTGAAGTCAGCATAACTTCTAAGAACGGGAAAACTGAGGGAGAGATAGTAATCCCCAGCGCACTGGATTCAGCGGAAACCTCGCTGATAGCGGCAACGCTTGAGACCATAGAGAGAGTTGGCCCGTGCGAGGCTAAGATAACGCTTGAAAAGGTCGAGGACGTGCGCTCGGACAAGAGGAAATACGTCATAGACAAGGCAAAGAAAATTCTCAAGGACCTCATGGAATCGGGCGGCGAATCAGACGAGATGTCCGATGAGATAAAGGAGTCAGTCAGAACAGGCGAGATAACCACATACCAGGGACTGCCTGCAGGCCCGGAACTCGCAGACTCGGAAGCCATAATAATAGTCGAGGGAAGGGCAGACATACTGAACCTCCTGAAATACGGCGTGAAGAACACGATCGCTGTAGGGGGAACAGGCTCTTCGGGCAAGGTGGCCTCGCTTGCGAAAGAGAGGACAGCCACGGTCTTTGTCGACGGCGACAGGGGCGGAAAGCTCATCGTGAAGGAGTTGATGCAAAGGACAAGCATAGATTTCGTGGCAACGGCACCCGAAGGTAAAGAAGTCGAAGAGCTTACACAGAAAGAGGTATACAAGGCACTGCGGGAAAAGGTTCCTGCAGAGCAGTGGGCTCAGGATGACAGCGGTTCCAGGAGCTCTGGTTTCAGGGAAAGAAAGTCATACAGGGATTCCAGGAACAGATACGACAGGAAACAGTCCGGCAGAAAGTTTGACAGGAGAGAAAGAAGGCCGTATCCTGACAGAAGGTCCCATACCATGAGACAACCGAAGCCGGAAGAAAAGGAACTTTTCAAGAAGGCCATGAAGGATGTGGAAGGCAAAAAGTCGGCATGCATATTCAACGACAAAGGCGAGATGTTGGGCAAGGTTCCTGTTGCAGACCTTACAAGCACGCTCAGGGGAATGGATAATTCGTATGCTGTTGTGCTTGACGGCAAGGTCGATTACAGGCTCAGTGCCGCTGCAAAGTCGGCCGGGGTCAGGTTCCTCGTGGGAACTGACAAGGAAGAAATAAACACTCCAGTAACCATACTTACGAAGAAAGACCTGTAAACTGCAGTTTTCAGGAAGGGTAAACGCTGGCAATTTAGCCGGCGTACTTACTTCTTGAATTTACCAATCTTTTCCGACATGTCGACATGCGTCAGAAACAGTGACCTGCAGCAGTACCTCTCCAGGCCGAGTTTGTCCAGAACCGTGGCAGGCTTCATGCCCTTCTTAATCATTTCCTGATACTTCTCCCATAGATGGGCAACCGGCTTGCCGCATGTCATGCAACGTATTGGTATAATCATTTATTTTACCTCAACAACTTATATGAAAACAGCTTATGATGAATATAGTCAAGGGTCTTTAAAAGCTTTAAATGGTATGCAAAGCATTTGTTTAAATATGTTTATGGCAACATTCAAAAGGTGCTGTTATTACAGAAGCAGGACAGGTGCATTGAACAACAGAATGACACATATTGGTAACATTACATATTCCCTTAGCCTGTCGGGATGCCTGAAATATTTATGCTCTTTTATGACAGTACTACCTCTCAGCAAGCTATGATTTCTACAAGACCCACTAATAAATAAGTTTTTAAACATACTATTGTTATTGATAACATGGATTCTGGCAAGAATGATGACTCTGTCAATGTAATAAGGAAGACAGCCTCACTGTGTCCGGAGTGCCTTAAGCTGCTACAGGCAGAGATTTTCGAGAGGGGCGGCAAGGTCTGGATCCGCAAGGAATGCCCCGAACACGGGAAGTTCGAGGACCTTTACTGGGGCGACTATGAGATGTACAAGAGGGCGGAGAAATTCGCCATGGACGGTCGGGGTGTTTCAAATCCCAATGTGAAAAAAGATGGCATAGAGTGCCCTTTTGACTGCGGTCTCTGCTCACTCCACAAGAGTCACACAGCACTTGGCAATATTGCAGTAACAAATAGGTGCGACCTGAACTGCTGGTACTGCTTTTTTTTCGCCGAGAAGGCCGGATACGTCTACGAGCCCTCACTCGGGCAGATAAGAGAGATGCTCAAGAGCCTAAGGAATGAAAAACCCGTTCCCTGCAACGCCATACAAATAACAGGCGGAGAGCCCTCCCTGAGAAAAGATCTGCTTGACATAATCAGGATGGCTAAGGAGGAGGGCTTTGAGCATGTGCAGCTGAATACCAATGGTATCAGGCTTTCACAGGACCCAGAGCTGGTCAGGAACGTGAGGAAGGCAGGAGTGAACACAATTTACCTGAGCTTTGATGGTATGACTCCGGAGAGCAACCCCAAGAACCACTGGGAGATTCCAAACATACTGAAAAACTGCAGGGATGCAAGTGTAGGTGTGGTCCTTGTGCCCACTGTGATAAAGGGGGTTAACGACCATGAGATAGGTGAGATGATACGCTTCGGCTTCAGGAACATAGACGTTGTCAGAGCCGTAAACTACCAGCCGGTCTCGCTGGTTGGGATGATGCCCAGAAAGGAGAGGGACAAGCACAGGATAACTATACCCGACACTATACAGAACATACAGGACCAGACAGATGGACAGATACTAAAGGAGGACTTCTACCCTGTTCCTACAATAATGCCTTTCAGCAGACTGGTCGAGGCGTGGCTGAAGAAGCCACAATACGAACTGTCGTCCCATTTTGCGTGTGGTATGGCCACATATGTTTTCCAGGTTGACGGTAGGATGCTGCCAATAACGCGCTTCCTTGATGTTGATGGTCTTATGGAATATATGAAGGAGAAAACCACTGAGCTTGAGCAGGGGAAGAACAAATATATGATTGGCCTGAATATGCTCAGGAAGATAGGCTCATTCGTTGACAAGGAGAAGCAACCAAAGGGTTTCAGCATAGCGAAGATGATATTCAATGCTATTGTCAAGCATGATTATAATGCGCTTGGCAAGTTCCATGAAAAGTCATTGTTCATAGGCATGATGCACTTCCAGGACCTATACAATTACGATATAGAGAGGGTGAAGCGCTGCTGCATACACTATGCAATGCCCGGAGGAAAGATAATACCATTCTGCACTTTCAACGTCATACCCCAGATGTACAGAGACAAAGGCCAGAAGGAGCAGGGCATAAACATACCCGAATGGGAGAAGAAGACAGGCAGAAAGCTGAGTGATGAGCTCTATCACAGGGACACAAAGAAGCTCGAATCAAGCGAGGAATACAGGAAAACGTACGGGAAGTAGCTGTTGCCCCGAATAACCGATTCGGTTTTTTTAAGCAAGCGCGCATATTAATTATATATGGTTGACATAACACTGACCGTGACTTATTTTGCCGTGCTTCTGGGCTTCGGTGTTGTCATAGCCAATGCCCTGAAAAGGGCAAAGATACCCGATACGTTCTTCCTGCTGATATTTGGCCTCATAATGGGGCCTACGATATTCGGAAGCGCGTGGATGATGCAGTACATGAACGTGACGCTTGTTGATGTGAGCCAGATGGGAGCAATCCCCGACTTCCTCAGAACCCTTGCACTGATACTCGTGGTGTTCCTGGGCACGTTTAACTTGAGCTTCAGGGTGTTCAAGAAGTTCTCGGTAACCTCAATCAAGCTGGCATTCCTTGGCGTTGTATTCAACACGGTTTTCCTTGGTGTTGTTTCGCACTTCATATTCAGTTTCGACTGGCTTTATGCGTTTCTGTTCGGTGCTGTCATAAGCGGCACGGGCACTGGTGTGCTGTTCGCCTTCCAGGATGTACTGAAACATTCGAAGAAGTCGCTGCGCATACTGACAGTGGAATCCATATTCAACACACCACTCTGTGTCATACTACCCATACTGTTCCTTGATCTCGTTGCGCTCCAGCCCGGAGCCCTTATAGAACCCCTGAAGTACATGTCACAGTTCTGGCAGATGATAGCGGCCGGTGTGGGCACGGGGCTTATAATAGGGATTGCTGTCTCAGGCATAATGAAGAAGATGATGAAACAGTACAGTGTATTGCTGCTGTTCTCGGTTTCCCTAATAACATATGCCCTGGCCGAACTCATTGGAGGCTCGGGCATGCTTGCGGTGGCCATATGCGGGCTCATAGCAGGAAACATGGTCTTCCCGTACAAGAAGGAGATAAAGCGCTTTGACGATCATCTATCCGAAATGCTTCGGATATCGGTCTTCACCCTGTTGGGCGCGCAGGTTGCGCTCTTCATAACAATGCAGGAGTTCATAATGGCGCTGGTGTTCTTCTTCATAATGTTCTTCTCAAGGGCACTTTTCGTGGTTCCCCTCGTATACAAGATGAAGGGAGAGCTTAACAGGAAGGATATAATATTCCTTAACTTCGTGGCGCCTAGGGGGCTTGCAACAGCAGCCATAGCTCCCATAGTAGTCTCGACCATAATAGCGGTTGGTGGAGGGGGCGAGCCCTTCATGACAATTGCAAACAGCATGATGAATATGATATTCCTTATAATACTCTTCTCCATACTTTTCAGTACCATCGTTGCAGGCATGATAGGGCATTTCTCAAAGGGTGAGGAAAGCACAAAAAAGAGCAAGACAAAAGAGGAAAAGATTATGGAGAAAGCCGAGAAAACCAGCGAGAGAAAGCGCGAACTCAGCCAAGAAGATATAATGGAAATGGCAGAGAGCTGATATCCGCAGTATTTATAATTTTTTCAGGCAGTTATCAAGAATATCCAACCCGTTCTCAAACTCTTCTTTTGTTATGACAAGGGGCGGGGCTATCCTTGCTGTTGACTGGCCTCCGTTCAGCAGAAGCATCCCGTCCCTGAAAGCATTGTTCAGCAGTCGGACCATTTTGTCGTGCGCAGGCGCCTTTGTTTTTCTGTCCTTTACCAACTCTATGCCCAGCATGAGACCCAGTCCCCTCACATCACCTATGCAATTGTGCCGCTCTTTCATCTCTTTCAGTCTCCTCAACCCCAGCCTGCCAAGGGTTTCTGCGTTCTTCCAGAGCCTGTTCTTTTTGATGAATCCTATTGACGCAAGGGCTGCTGCACAGGACAGGGGATTGCCTGAGAAAGTGGAGGCGTGTGCGCCTTTGGGCCAGGTCATTATTTCTTTCCTTGCAACGCAGGCACCGAGTGGCATGCCGCCCGCTATCCCTTTTGCAAGGCATATCACATCCGGCTTCACGCCGAAGATGTCCGAGGCGAACCATTTCCCCGAACGCGCGAAACCTGTCTGCACCTCGTCTGCTATGTAAAGGAAATCGTGCTTTTTGCACAGCTTCTTCAGCTCCCTGTGGAAATCTTTTGGCGGTACTATATACCCGTCCTCACCCTGTACTGGCTCGACTATGATCGCAGTAACCTCGTCTGGCGGGATTACCCTTTTGAGCATGACGTCTTCCAGATACCTGAGGCATTCAAACTCACATTCCGGATATTCCTTCTCGAACGGGCAACGGTAACAATAGGGGTAGGGTGTGTGCGAGACCCCTGGCACAAGCGGGCCGAAGTGGTCCCTGTGTATGAGTTTTGAGC
>JAFCEM010000027.1 GCA_017609145.1 Candidatus Aenigmatarchaeota archaeon
CGAATGACTCTGGTATGAGCTGGGGTATTGTGAATGATAGCTTTACGGGCTACTCCCAGGACGGTTTGAAAATGTTAGTGAATGAGGATGATAATCTGCTCATAATTGATAAAAGGGGTAGGGTCTGGCGATCTATGGATTCCGGTGTCACGTGGGTAGAGATTGGTGACTTCAATGGCGGATCAAATGATAATGCCAAAGGCTTTGCAAAAGCGAACGTGAGCACCAGTCTGTCATTACAGGCGCGTTCGTGTAATGATATCCTGTGTTCTGGTGAAATATTCACGGGACCCGACGGGACAAACGCAACTTTCTATAATAATTCTTCAGGTGAGCAACTCAATCTTTCCAACAATCAATATTTTCAATACATCCTCTATTTTGAAACCAATGACCCTGCACAAAGTCCTACGCTTTACAATCTTAGCATTGACTACACAATTTCCCCACAGCCGCCGGCAACACCAGAGCTTAATTCACCGGACAACAACACGTTCTGCAAACAGACATTCGTCCTGCTTAACGCGACATCAAACGACCCGAATGGTGATAATATAACGTACCGGTTTTATGGTGACAATGAACTGATAAATACAACAAAAATCCCAAGCGGCTCATTTGCAGTTTACAACTGGACGGGGCTCGGGCTCGGAGAGCATAACTGGAGTGTAAAAGCAAGCGATGGCACGTCAAACTCCAACATGAGCGAGACCCGATATCTTACTGTCTACACGACAGAGGAAACAATTAAATTCGCGACATGCATCACTCATGGGTGTCCGCAGGATTACGAATGCAACAAGGGAACAGGAACTTGCATAAAAACTGTCTATGGTGGAGGTTTCAGGGAAGTTTACATAGAGAACACCACCAAGATAAGCGAACTTGAGGGAAAAGTTTCTGAACTGGAGAGTTCAAAAAATTATCTTGAAGAAAGGATTGGTATTATTGAGAGCCAGAGGGATGCATACTTCAGTGAACTCCAGAATACAAAGAACTATTTAAGTGTCCAGGAAGGTCAGGTGAGCATGATAAGTCCGAGCGGCATAGTAATCATCATTATTCTGGTTTGGACTTCTCTTAGCATCGGTTACTGGTTCAGGAGCTTCAGGTCCAAAAAAGTAATTAATACAAGAAAAAACAAGAAATAATATATGCTGTGGTTCGTAATTCTACTGGTTTTAGTTATTATCTTTATAATCACATTAGTAATTATCACAACCAGAAGAAATAAAAAGAGACGTGAGGAGAGGGAACAAAGAGAGAAAACAATCAAAAAACTGCTCCTCCCATTGGTACTCTTCACAGCGCTGCTGGTGTATATAAAAATGAAGGCAAGAAGACCAGAGAAAAAGAGGAGGAAAACATGGAAGAAGAAGTCACGATAATTGATGTAATCAAAACAGTAAGACAGGAACTTAAGCAGCTTCACTCCGAAAAGAGGGGGCTTGAAAAAACCATCAAGAACATAAAAAACGAACTTAAAAGGCTTGAAGATAAAGAGTTCGCACTCAGGAACAGGATATCTGAACTCATCCAGACTGAAGTGCAACTCAACAGAAAGAGAAAGGATTTTGAAAAGAAGATGCTTAAGCTAAAGGAAAAGTTGATGAATATCAGAAAAATAAACAAAGAGCTCGCTGATGTGTGGGGATGAGCTACTCCTTTTCTTCTTTATCTGTTTTTTTCAAAACCTTTACAAGCTCCGCGGCTATTGTAACTGGTATCGGTATTGTTGCGTCAAGCAGCTCTATTGTAACTTCATCCTTAACTTTATCTATTCTTGTTATCTTGCCTTTTTCTCCTTTGAAAGGCCCGCCCACAATTTCCACGACATCGCCTTCAGTTGTTTTTATTACAACTTTCTTATGCTCGAGGAAGTGTTGAATTTCATCAAGCTTGATTGGGGTTTCTATGACACCGCGAACGTGCATCATGCCCTGTATTGTTTTTTGTATGATACCCAAACTACCTTCAACAAAAATATACCCTTTTATTTCAGCCGGGTGGAGCAATGTCTTAATATCAGCGCCGCTTGATTTAATCTTTGTTATCAGCAGGTCTATAACAATGTCCTCTCTTCCTGATGTAGTTCTCAGTGCATAAATCATTTTTTCGCCTCAAATTCCCAGCAAAACGAACACCATGAATATCAAAAAGCCTATCAGGCCAATTATCACTATACCCAGTGCACAAACCTTACTCGAGGCAGTAAATTCATATCTGCTTGGTTTCCTGGCTATACACAATACCCTTTTGTACCTTCTGATAGTTTCTTTGAGATTAAACATATTTGTCACATCATGACACGGTTTCAGTATAGTGAAATTTATATATATTTATATATTCCTTTCTATTAAAAAGTCCACGAAAGCTTTGAGCCTTTTTTTGGCATCAGTCTTCGGGAGGGTTGATTCTGCTTCTGACCATGCGTTATTAACAAGCTCCTTTGCAAACTTTTTGGCATACGAGATTGAATCATATTTGTTCAGCAAAGATATTACCTCATCAATCAATGCATGCTCTCTTGTGTGCAGGTTAAGAATCTCCAAAAGCCTTTTCCTGTCTTTTTCGTTGGCTTTGCCGAGCGCATGTATTACCATGAGTGTTCTTTTGCCTTCTGTTATATCATCTCCGTATCCCTTTTTTGTCTGGAATTTTTCGCTACTGGCGCTAAGGATATCGTCCTGTATCTGGAATGCGATACCTATACTCTCTGCCATTTTGCCAATTTTTTCTTCCTGTTCTGTGCTGCCTCCGGACACAACCACAGCCAATTTTGCTGCCATTCTCGCAAGGCAGCCCGTTTTGTAAGCACACATCTGCATGTATTGTTTCTCTGTTATGGTGTCTGTGTTCCCCTTGTGCCACCATATGTCCAGAGCCTGTCCGAAATGGATATTAATCATCTCCTGTGCAAATACCTCATAAGCCCGAATCGTTGTGTTTTCATCAAGATTACCTCTGTTCTTTATGAGTATCAGCATAGGCAGGAAATACATAGTATTTCCTGCATTCACCGCGATGTCTATACCAAAAAGTTTATGTGTGCATGGTTTACCTCTTCTCAGTTCTCCGTTGTCTTCTATATCATCTATCATTATGGAACCCTCATGTGCCATTTCGGGTATTACTGCAAAGTCTTTCACCTTTTCCATATCAGCACCCATAGCTTCTGCCACGAGCATGAATAGTGCAGGCCTCCATCTTTTTCCCCCACGCGAGAGGAAGTCCCATATCGGCTTTGTGATTGAATTGTTTATTGCCTCAATGTCATACTCATACCTCGCCCTACCTACCAACATTTCCATGTGTTCATGGCTGAGGTTTTCAGGAATATATTTGCGTATAGTATCATCTATTTCCTGTTTTCTTTCCTCAAGAAATTTTTCAATTTTGGTCTTAGTATCTTCTGTCATGGGTTCACAATAATTTGTATTATAAATAGTTTTATAAATCCCTTATCTTCTCACGTTTTTAAGCAAGCAAAACCAAAAAATATTATGAATCGCATAAAATCCGGTATTACCGGTCTTGATACTCTTCTTGATGGCGGATTTATAGAAGGTTCTGTCAATCTTTTAACAGGGGGGACAGGAACTGGGAAGACTATCTTCTGCTGCCAGTTTTTGTGGGAAGGTCTGCAAAAGGGTGAAAGCTGCGTCTATATAACGCTTGAGGAAAGTCCTGAAGACATAAAGGAAGATGTTGCTAACTTTGGTTGGGATTTCAGCAAGTATGAAAAGAAAGGTCTGTTTAAAATCATATATCATGACCCTGCACATGTTAATAATCTTAGCAGGTCAATTATCAGTGAAATAAAGGAACTTAAGGCAAAAAGGCTTGTGCTGGATTCCGTTTCTGTTATGGGGCTTGTCATTAACGATAGTTCACAGATAAGGAAGAGCATACTAAATATCATAAACACCATAAAGCATCAGGATTCTTGTACAACGCTTTTGGTGTCAGAGGTGGAAGAGGACAAAAAGGCACTGAGCCGTTTTGGTGTTGAGGAATTCGTTGTTGATGGTGTGATTCTTCTGAATTATATGGGAATTGGGGAAGAGTACAACCGCTCATTAATGGTAAGGAAGATGCGCAGAAGCAATCACGGCAAGGATGTTTATCCCTTTGAAATAAACAGGGAAGGCATACATGTCAAGAAAGCCGATTGATTTTTGTGCCCTATAATAATGTGATGACTATAATGAACAACTCGATTGATATCACCAAAAAAAGGTTTTTTATGAAAAACATTTTGTTGTTGTTTCCAGGCTCCAGCCTGTAGACAGTATAGAATATCCATGGGCTGAATATTAAAATGGCAAGATAGCGAAGACTTATGATATTCATCAGGGAAATTATGACCAGATAAAAAAATGACAGGAATATCAGAATCCTGATTGATTTGTTTGCATTCTCTATTCCTATTGTTCCTGGTAATGTCCTGATTCTGTACATGCGGTCACCGTAAACATCTTCAAAGTCCTTGGTTATTGCTATTCCAGAGCCGAGGAGAAAAAGGAATACTATCAGAAATACCGGTGCCTGTGTGGCTGGATACAGGGACCAGCCTGCAAGGGGACAGAGAATGCTGTAAAAAACCAGTCCTGTTACAGTGTTGACTATGAACCTGCGTCTTAGCCTGATGAAAGGTAATGAATAGGAGGCCGTCAGCAGGACCGACAACAATACTATAGATATGAAATAGAAATTTACAGTCAGGGAAATAACAACACCTGCCATATACAAAAAACACGCATAAAAAAACCCTGTCTTTTTTGACATCTTTCCGCTCGCTATTGGCCTGTGCGGCTTGTTCACCTCATCGATTTCGGCATCGAAGACGCCGTTGAGCGTATTGAACCCGCCGACAACCAGCGATATACTCAGCGCAGCGTAGAATATCCTGATGTCCAGTATGGCGCCCGTAGCAAGAACCGCACCAGCCACTACACCCAGAACAGCGATAGGAATATAATACGGAACCGTGACTTCTAAAAACCTTTTCATATCATTCCTCAAAAACCTCAAATATGCATGCTCTTTTACCGGTTGCCTGGCATTCTGTTTCCCTGCATTTAATCTTTTTGGAATTGAAGATTACTTTGGCCGAGCCTCCTATATATCCAGCAATAAGAAAATCCACTGGGGTTTTGGAGGGTTTTAGTGACTTGACCATGGGTGAATTACGCACCCTAATCAAAGACTTCTTTTTTTCGTAATCGGTTTTAATGAATTCTCCCTTCCCCAGACCTGCCATAGCAAGCGTATTCATGTCCCACTCCGCAATCTTTTTGGGCGACATGCCGAATTTGTTTTTCAATGCTCTGGAATATTTTTCTCCAACCTCTTCAGAGATATCATAAATAATTTTTCCGTATTCTTTGGGGTATGCTGCCTTGAGTTTGGTGGTCATTGTTGTGAACAGCACAACAGGTGTAATGGCCATTTCCTGACCCAAAAGTTTTATGGAACCGTCCTCAAACTTCAGTTGCCGCGAAAACAGGAGTTTTTTAACGAACCCGAACATCTTCAGTCCTCCCTTATCATCTCATGTAAAAACCTCAGCTTCTCTATGTCCGTTGGCCAGGCAACGTACGTATTACCAAGCTTTTTCATATCAATCATATTGAGTTTTTGGAGTTTTCTGAAATGATAAAGATAGCGCGAAGAAAGTGATTTTGCATTCCCGTTAATCTCTTCCCCGAATTCTTTTGCAACCTCCAGCGGATTTGCTGGCCATTTAGAAATTATAGCCTTGAATACCCTGAATGTTGCTTTGCCTAATTTTGCTTCTCTGGTCCGGTGGGAAGATGAAAAGGTGTGGGAAATCTCCATATAGAGAATTATCCCAAATAACTATATAGTTTTTTGGGAATATTCCAAAAAAACTATTTCCTGTAACCCACTCTTTTTTGGAATGGTATTATAAAATTTCTTTCAAATTTTCTCCAGTCTTTTTGTAGTTGTCTCTGTCTTTTTCTGTTAGCTCGGTTTATTTGTTTGACGCTTCGTTTCCACTGCCTCTGGGTATTTCCCACCCATTGGTTAATCCCATGCCGGACTCTCTGCATTTCTGTGTTAAACTGCCTTATTCCCTTCGTTTTTTGTTTGTTTGATTCTTTCCTAACCCTTTTTCTTCTTTCTCTAAGAGCATCGCGTTTTGTGCCGTAACAGTATGTCTCCGTAACACTGCCGTCACTGTTTCTTTTCTTGTAAATTGGTCTTTTTATGTACTGATTATCCTCCTCTTTTTTGTGTTTAAATGTATCAGCGACCCTTTCCCACCACGGTTTATTTACTAATGCTCGTTCCTCCCTTAACTGGTCCTTCTCACTGAAATGTGTGGAATACTGTACTAATCGGCCATCTTTATTATATACTGCTCCTAGTATCGGACGGCCTCTGTTTTGGGATCTTCTATTACTTGTTCTGTTTTTTCTTGTTCTTGAAGAGCCGCGATGCCGTTTGGATGAGGCATTCAATATTGCGTCAACTATATCATATTTCTTGCCTGTAAATACACTTTTTAATAATCCCGCGGTAATGCCACAAGAAGTCCCCAAGGGGTCATCACCAAATGGTGTGTCATCGGCACCAATATCTCTTGCGACTTCTCTGTAAGCCTCATTCAGAGGTATAATCTTTCCTGTCTTCGTGCTTCGCACCGGATAATTTTTAATTACTTTCATAAAAAGTGATTCACCGTATTTTCTTTTTATATCATCAAAACCCCTTTCTCTGCCTATGGCATACCTAACTTCTTCTGCGCAGCGTAGGAATTCCCAACTCACTGATTTATAGTTCGGGTGACCTATCATATGCAGTTCATGAATGGGATTCGTGTACAGTTCCCACTCCGGGTTTTTCTGTGACTTGTGCCCGAGCTTCGTAACTCCTACAGCTATTAATAACCCACCAGTAACGAAAACAGTCGCAAATTTGTTGCTCATATTCAAAATTGAGGTACACCTTTAAATAGTTTTCCCTCTTTTCCCACATTTCCTAGTTAAATTACCATTAGCACAATACCAATGAAAAAGAGAAAAAGTCCATAGTTTTTCAATTCGTCGTCAAGAAGCAGTATGCAAATGGCTCCAATCAAAACGAAGAGAAAGAATCCAAGCATCCTGAAGGTGAACAATTCCAGAAAACCCAGGAAATACATGGCTGAAAAAATCACTACAAGCACAAGGGGGAACGCGAACCTATATACCATAAAATGCACTTGAAGGCAACTTTTTTAAGCTTTGATGATAAGCAGATTGTGGCAACGCAATCACTATTTAAAAACTAAAATCAATATTATAGAGTGGTTTTATGGTCAAGGTAAAGGACATAATGAAAAAGAGCGTCATCACAGTGGATTCGAACATCAATATTAGTGACGTTGCTAAAATCATGACAAATAACAGGATCGGCTCTGTTATTGTAATGAATAAACTGAAGCCCATTGGCATTGTGACTGATGACGATATAGTTGGCCTTGTTGCGCATGGGAAGAACCCAAAGAAAGTCAAGGTCAAAGACCTTCCCAAGACGAAAAAGCAGTTTATAACAGCCACACCCAATGAGGATATCCTGAAGATTACCAAGAGAATGATAAAAAGCGGAGTCAAAAGGATTCCGGTCATGCACATGGGCAAGCTTGTTGGTATAGTTTCGGACAAGGAGATTCTTCTTACCGCGCCCGAACTCATAGATATAATCTCGGAGAAGCTGAAGATGCGGGTCGGGATGGTCGCAAGAACTGACCAAACTATTTCCGGAGTATGCGAAGAATGCGAATCATACTCCGATGAGCTGAAGAACGTTGGCGGTAAATGGCTCTGTGAAGATTGCAGAAACTAATATTCATAAGTGTTTATTACATCACCATTCTCATTTCTCAAGGTTGCTGTATCTCCGCCATTATTCCATATTGCGGTGCCGGAACCCCAGAAAACGTCGGTTTCATTGTTTTCTCCTGAACCCGTATGAACGAATACTGACCCGTTTATTACAAATTCCGAAAAGGTATATGTGTGGTTTGCCAAATCTGATAGAGTCCAGTTTGTAATATCCGTGCCCGTGCCTTCAATAAGAACCCACTCGTCAAGCACGTCTTCCCCTGAACACTGAATAAATATTATTTTTGGCTCAATTGTTTCATTTTTATCCTCACCATCACAGTATTTCTGGCAATTCTCCTCATTAGCCTCGGATGGGCATGGTTCACAGCAGGAATCGCATGGCACACAATATTCACACTCTTCACATTCTATACAGTCCTCGCATATCGGGCATTTGCATGGCTCACAACATGAATTGCAGGCCGCATATGGTGTTGTATCTTCGGGGCACTCCGACTCCGTGGGTTCGGTGATATTGCACTCAATACATTCACATGGCTGACAATCGCAGATGGAATCTGTTGAATTAGCGCCCAATTGAACAAATTGACCTGCATGTGAATTAAAGACGGATATTATCAGAACAATAAGTACGGTAAGACCGAGCGCTGCAACGATATTATTCATAACGCCTTTTATCAGTAATTTTTATATTGCTTTGCTAATATAACCTTAGTTTGCATGAGCCCGTAGCTCAGTTGGATAGAGCGGCACCCTCCTATCAGTGTGTATGTTTTCCGTGCACGCTTTTGAATCCATTGCGCATAAAAGGGTGCAAGGTGAAGGTCGTGGGTTCGACTCCCACCGGGCTCATTTGTTTGCATAGTGTTAAGTTTATAATTATCAAAAACAAGGATTTATCATGGCAAGGATTGTCTGCATAGCATCAGGAAAGGGGGGTGTTGGGAAGACAACACTGGTTGCGAATCTTGCCACGGCGCTTACAGAATTCGGACAAAATGTAATAGCGATAGATGCCAACCTTACCACATCAAATCTCGGCCTGCATCTCGGTGTTCCTGTTTATAACGTAACTCTTCAGGACGTCATAAGTAACAGGGCTCGCGTAAAGGATGCAATGTACTATCATCATAGCGGTTTCAGGTTCATACCGGCCGATGTTTCAATATCAAAGATAATGACTCCTAGACTGAATGAGCTCAGTGATGTGTTTTTCAGCCTCGTTTATGATGCCGACTTCATCCTGATAGACTCTGCCGCTGGGCTTGGAAGGGAGGCCACATCTGCAATAGGAGCCTCTGACGAGATTGTAACAATCACAAACCCAGACATGCCGGCACTGACGGATGCGCTGAAGCTGACGAGGGTTGCGGAAGAGCTGGAAGCAAAAAATCTCGGTGTTGTTGTCAACAGGATAAGAAAAGAGCAGCATGAGATGCCCATTGACGAAATCGAGAAGTTCCTTGACCTACCTGTTATAGGAAAGGTGCATGAAGACCGCAATATCCCGGTTTCAATTTCAAAGAAAGAGCCAGTTGTCTGCTACAACCCCAAATCAAGGGTTGCAGAAGAATTCCGGGGGATAGCAGCCTATCTCATAGGCAGAGAGTATGAACCAAGGCTCCCATTTGTCACGCGGCTTTTTGGATGGCTGAGGTAAGCATGGGCTTAAAAGAATTGCAGGATGGGGTTGACGAATGGACTTCCCACTTTGAAACACCCTATTGGCAGCCACATGAAATCCTTGCAAGATTGATTGAAGAAACAGGAGAACCGGGAAGGGAAATAAATCACTTAAATACTCCAAAAAGAAAAAGGATGCCGAACAATTACGCTGTGTTGTCTGGATGAGTTCTGGAAAAACATTATGAGCAAATATTATAACAGGGACAACAATAGATATAAACGAAAATAAAAAGTTAAACTTTCATTATCTTCTCAAGGTCAATCTCAAAAGCGGCCACGGGCATGTCTATCTTCCAGTTGTTGAGCACTTTGGGGTGCACTTCCCCTATTTTCCCCACTATTTTTCCATTTACGATTATATTGGCCGTACGGCTCTTAATGAGCCCAGGGCTCTGTGCCCGTTTAAGTTCATAGGCAACACCAAGGTTCTTCATGAGTGCGTTGAACACGCCGGAAATCTCCTCGTATCCTGTTGTACTGCTGCATGAGACTGCTGCCAGTTTCCTCACGTCTTTCGTCTTCGTTTCTGCCTTTTCGTCCAGAAGGACGACATCACCTGTTTCAAAAACCATCTGTGGGTATTCTATATGTTTGTTCCTCGAGAGAAACTCCATAAGGCCGGGAAGCAGGCTGTTCCTGAAGACGCACCAGTTCGAAGAAACAACATTCTCTATTTCGACAACTTTTTCTTCGGGTATTTCCATTTTTTCGAAGAGTGTTTTTCTGCTGGTAAGGATATATGAAAGTATCTCCTGAAATCCCATGCCTATCATGAGCTCTGTAACCGCGTTTGCGAACTTCTCCTTTTCACCCTGGTCCCCTATGGTTGCCAGCATCGGCACAATTGGCTCTATATTGTTATAGCCGTAGGAAATAAGTATGTCCTCAATTACATCTCTCTGGTGCATTATATCCTGCCTGTATGCGGGGTAGAGCAACTTTATCTTCCTGCCACACTTCTTTACATCATATCTTGCTTTTTCCAGAAGTCTGCACATCTGTTTCGGACTCAGCCCGAGCCCGGTAACGCTGTTAGCATAACCAGTATCTATTGTAAATTGCCTGGGCTCAAGGTCTGGGGTAACTATTTTCCTGTCAGGATACACAACATCGACACTTTCTATCTTCCCTCCACGGTCTGCAAGGGCAGCGAGCATTACATTCAGTGCCGGCATAAGGAATTTCAGGTTGAATCCGGAACATTCTATGAACAGGTCTTTGGTTAACCTGCCAACCTTACCGGTATGGTCTGAATTGATGATGGGCGGCATGGATAGAACCTCCCCTGCGGAATCGATGAATATCGGATATTCAGGGCATCCATCAAGCAGATGGCTGAACTCCTTTCCCTTGGGATGTTTCTTCAAAATCTGCTTAGGTGTCATTCTGTTCCTGAATTCCAGCGGGATGAACCTTATTCCATCTGGCTTGGTTGTGGTGAATTTTATCGGTGGTTTTATCTTGTGCAGGTCATATACACCGATTGCAACCTCCCTTCTGTTCCTCCCGAATGTAAGGGAAACCTTCTCCTGAAGCTGAATCATCTGCGAGAGCACATCTTCATCTATATCAAGACCCTTCACAACAGCACACACCGTACACGGTCTTATGTCCTTCAGTCTCTTGTCTATCTCTACAACAATGCCGGATTTTTTTACTTCATATTTTGGCAGGCAGCCGGAAACCAGCCTGCCTTTTATCTCCCTTGCTATGCCTTCAACAGACCACAAATCCGGCCTGTTGGTATCCTTGATGTCAATCTTAATCAAATCACCGCTATGCTCATCAACCTCACCTTTTGCATAGAGTATGGCGTCTTTGATTTCCTCAATGCTCATGTTCTTTCCAACAAGACCACAAAGATCCCTGTGTGATATCTCAATCGTTGGCATTTTCTCACACTATCTTACAATCGGCTGGTTCCTCAACCATTCGAGGTTCTGGCTGAACAAATACCTTATATCGCTTATACCGAGCTTGTACATGGCAAGCCTGTCTATGCCGAAACCCCATGCTATTACGGGTTGCTTTATGCCCAGGGGCTCTGTCAGCTCCGTCCTGAATATACCCGCGCCAGCGAGCTCGACCCATCCCATGTCCGGGTGTTTTGCAGAAACCTGTACTGATGGCTCGGTGAAAGGATAGTAATCAGAATAGAATCTGACTTTCTCCGCGCCCGCTATCTCGACTGCGAATTGTTTTAATAAGCCCAGCAGGCTCCTGAAGTTCAGGTCTTCTGCGACAACAAAGCCGCCTGTCTGATTGAACTCGACCCCGTGCGTGGCATCTATTATATCCGGCCTGAAGCAGCGAACTATGTTGAAATACTTGCCAGGTATCTCTATCTTACCTGAATGACCTGAGAGGTATCTGGGTGATATGGCAGTGTCATGGGCGCGAGGCATTAATTGGCCTGCCTTCTCGTGGCTCCAGCTATAACCCCAGCCCGTGCTTCCTGTCTTCCAGCCATTCTCGTGCGCTGCCTTAACCCTTTCCGTTATTTTCCTTGCCGGAAGGGTTCCAGACTTCGGGTACTTTAAAGTATATGTCTGCGTCCAGTCTCTACTGGGATGGTCCTGTGCCTGGTAGAGGGCATCAAAATTCCAGAATTCGAGTTCTATCAGCGGACCTGTCATCTCCCTGAAACCAAGTTCGACCAGCTTCTGTCTGACCTGCATCAGGAACTGGTTGTATGGCTGTCTCTTTCCGGGATAAATCTGCTTGCCGGCCGCTGATACATTGTATGGCTTGAGTTTCACCTTCTTCCAGAGGCCTGTTTTTATCAGCGCTGGTGTGAGGCTGGTTATGTGCTTGCCTATGAATTTTTCCGCTTCATGGGAAATGTCGCTCTTCTTTTCTATAAGTTTCCGTGAAAGCAGAACCTTTCTCTCCTTTTCTGTGAGTCTTTTGCCTTCCGATACTTTCTTGAGCCAGTCCAGCTCCGGAATCGTGTCCGGTACATTAACAAGAATAAGGTTGCCTTTCTCTATCTTCACCCATCCATTCTTCTTCGCCCACTGCAATGCTATATTGAAGTTGTCTATTTTTTTCTGGGCGTTCTTCATGGGCGTACTCTTCCTAAGGGCTTTGGCCAGCTGCACTTCGGGCAGACCTTCCTTAAGGTACCTTTCACCCTCTTCTGTAAGCACGTAGGCTGTATTTTTATTCATGCCGCATCATATATTAAGTTAACCGCTTCAGAAATAAAAAACAAACAGTGATACGATGTGTTCATTCATATACAGGCATCCCATTCTTTACAACAAAATGCTCAGGTTGATACACAGGAAAGCACTTTACCGGAGATACAGGCACGTCGCAGATACTATAGGCGGTGGTAAAAAGGTTTTCGAGCTTGCTTGCGGCACAGCACTTATTCACAGGTTTCTTCATAATGATTGTAAGTACATTGGTTGGGACCTTAATGCAAGATTCGTGCAGCACTGCAAAGACAAGGGAATAAACGCAAAAGAAAGGGATATATTCGATTTCAATGGCTACCCGAAAAATGATGTTACGATAGTCTGTGATGTTCTCCATCACATCTTCCCAAGGGACAGGCAGCTTGTTGAAAACGCCCTGAAGAAGACCAAAAAGCTCATAATAGTAGAGCCCTATCACAGGGCATTCAGAATCCCGGAGTTCATCATGAAAAGAATCGAGTCCCTCGATGATGATGGCATCAACAAAGATCCGTCAAGATATATGTGGAACATAAACAAGTGCAAAGAATTTCTGGCGCACTTTGGTGACAAGATTGTATTGAGTACCAGAAGAATAGGCCTTGACATCATTGCTGTCTTCGACCGCGGAGTTTCTTCCTGATTTTTAGTACCATTGTTTTGGGATATCTCTTTATACTTGTCCTAAACGTTACAAAATCGGGTTTGGTGTTTCTTATCATATCTAAAAACCCATTGATCGTGATATGGTTTTTGTTA
>JAFCEM010000028.1 GCA_017609145.1 Candidatus Aenigmatarchaeota archaeon
AATTACACGAATAAAGCATTTGCCCTTCAGTCAGGCATAGTCGGGTTCGCAGAACTCGCATACAATTACACGAATAAGGCGTTTGACCTTCAGGACGGGATAGACATCTATGCAGCCATGCTCAACTCATCAGGCAATGCAGGACTTGATTCAACGCTTTATGTCACAGGCGGTAATGTTGGCATAGGAACAGCGAATCCATCAGCATTATTGGATGTAAACGGAAAAATAAGAACAACTGCATACACCGGAGTACCGACAACAGGAAGGGGTATGGAATTTGGATTTGTTAATTCATCAGGAATAGGATATATTCTGGCATACGACAGAGATATCTCCAGCTATCTTAATTTAAGTTTTGGGGGACGGATAGTCCAGGAACTCCTTTGCATGTTAAATCATCAGCTCAAACTAAAGATGGGGGCATAAGGCTGGAAGATTATGGTGAAACAACAGCATGGGATTTCTTCATGGATACTAACAATCAGTTAAATATACAATATGATAGTGGTGCAAGCCCTACTTTAACAATAGCCAACGGAAAGGTCGGCATCGGGACAACGAGTCCTGGGGCGAAGTTGGAATTATACGGAACAGATAGATTTAGCTTCTTTGTAAATGGAACAAAAACATCAGGCGGAGCATTATTTGATTTTACTGTAAGCGAAAGAGATGATACTTGGATTACTTCAGGAAGGGCGAAAGCTTGGAATTGGTGTGCTAGATATGATGGATATTTCAGTGGTGATACTTCTGGTTTAACTTATGAACTTTATGGAACAAAGAAAGGAGGAGGTTACTATGCCCCTATTGTAATTCAATCAGATGGTGATGTAATTTTAGCTTCTCCCAAGTCTGCAACTTCTGGCAACGTCGGCATCGGCACGACGAGCCCAGGGGCAAAACTTAACATTTACGGTGGTGAATTACTCATTAACAATATTGGTTCTGCAGAAAAAGGAATTATTTTTACGGAAGGCACAGGAACAGATAAAAACTTTGCAATTCTTTACGATGGAACAGGCAGTGGTGGAGATAACCGTCTTGACATTGAAACAGATTTGGGTGGTGGAACAGTTATGTCTCTAAAAGGAAACGGCAACGTCGGCATCGGGACGACGAATCCGGGGGCGATGTTGGATGTTGCGGGTACGGGGCAGTTCAATGCCATAAACATGGACGGGAACATTGATTTGGATGGGTATGATATTGTTGATGCCGACCAGGTATATATTGATGACCTTTATGACTATGGTACTGGAACCATGATAGAGGTGCATGACGACTTTGACATGAATGACGAGAATATTTACGATGCCAACACAATCCAGTGCAACACACTGGAAGACCCCGAAGACTCAACCCTTGCGGTAAGTGATAGTTTAGAGGTGACTGGTAGTATATCTGCGAAGAGTGGTAGTTATAAAATATATGAAGGAACAAACCTTAGAGGCTATATTACTGGCGGATGGGATAGTTCTTATAATGAACTTATAGTTTTTAAGAATGCTGCTGGAAATAAGAATTTTTATTTTACGCAAATAGGGCGTGGTTTTGCAGACCATGGTTGGTATACATTTTCGCCATATGTCTCAATGCATTTTATTCCAGATAACAAGGAGAAAAAGGATTATGAAATAGGGGATGTTGTTGCAATAGATAATTGGAAAGTGATTAAAACAAACAATTCCTATGATAAAACTGTTATAGGTGTTATTGCTACTGATGAAGGTTTTATCTCAATACCAAAAGAACTAAAAGAAGAATTAAAAAATAACAAATCTCTAGATGATTTTGATGTTGTACCTGTTGCTTACCTTGGTGACATAAAAGTAAAGGTGTGCAATGAAAATGGTCCAATAAAAAGCGGCGACCTTTTGGTCTCAAGTTCAATATCCGGGGTGGCAATGAAAGGCACACCAGAAAGCTTTGAAGAGTATGCTGCTGTTATTGGCAAGGCTCGGGAAGACTTTAATGGTGTGTCCGGAGAGATTATGGTTGCTGTGGGAGTCAAATAATCGTGAAGATTTGAGTAAGTTCATTGTTTATGCACTATAAAAACCAAATATTCGTATTGCTGGCAGGTATCTGTTTGCTTTTTCTCTCAGCCATACCGCTTTGTTCCGCGTGGGCGGGCAACAGCACAAATTACAACATTATAATCTCCAATGCTGATTATGCCGCCTATGACGGGCACAGTGCAAACTACAACATAGACTTCTCGCTTGCTGGCCAGTATGTTGGATGGAATGATAGCAAGAACTACAACACAACTTATGGGTTCTACGGCGCAGTGAATTATACAGGCTACTCTGTCGGCGGGCCATTTGATATTTCAATAGATGCTCCCACATCTGTTACGGCATCAACTACTACAACTGCAACAGTACAGCTCACCAACCAGAATCCGGACTTCGGAGAGGATTCCTATCTTGAGTACTGGATTGAGGACATGTCAGGAAATACCAAAAGTTCTGGTAGCAAGACAGTCTATGTTGGCTCGCTTTCAACTGTGCAAACCACAGTTTCGCTGACAGCACCCGGCTCGGCAGGCGTTTATGTATACTATGCAAGGGTCACATGGAGCACAATTTATACCGCAATGGCTTCTGAAAGCTTCACAGTAACAGCCGCACCCGGAGGCGGGGAGGAAGAGCCTGGTGGAGGCGGAGGCAAAGTACCCGTGCTAAGGATAACGCAATACCCCACCAATATGACAGTAAAGCAGGGTGATTTCAGGGATGTTGTTATAGAAATCAGCAACATCGGCACGGCAACAGCAAAAAACACGGTCCTGCTTATCCAGAACATAAGCCAGTACTGGTTTTCTATTGAACCGCAGAGCATAGACATAGAAGCCAATGAAAACGAAAGTTTTGCAGTAAGATTCAACATTCCTTCTGATGCGAAAACAGGTGCTTATGATTTTATTATAAAAGCCATGTCCGGTTCTGTAAAACGCGAGGTGGAAAGCACGCTTAATGTCATCACAACCATACCCGATGAGGTAGTTATAACTGACATACGCGCATTCATGGCCGAACAGAACCTTCAGGCCAACAAGACAGGAAAGGTTCAGGTTGTTGTCCGGAACAACGGGCAGGAGAACACAAACATAACAGTCCAGCTTACTGTGCCTGATGCATGGGAAACAGGCAGCACTATAATAACTAAAACCGTGCCTGCCGATGAAGATGCCATCTTTGAATTTACAGTCGTTCCGGACAGAGAAGGCACATTTGAGCTCATACTTTCCATTTCGTACGGCAGCGAAGAAAAAACCAGGATGGTAGCTGTTGTTGTTGAGTCCGGGAGCGCAGCCGAAGATACAAGGGAACAGGAAAGTTTCTGGAGTATATTGGCTGTGATAATCATAATAGCAGCAATAATACTGCTTCTTGCAGTATATCTTTTCCTGAAGAGTATACATGGGAAGAAGCAGCCCCCTGCACAAAAGTTCGCACGCAAAGAGTCTGGACCGCTGTTTGTCAGGCATACGGATGTCCGCAGGTTTGAACCACCCACTAAGAGCAAGCCTGAACCACCCCGTGAAAGCAGGGCTGAGATAGAATATCCAGGCAGCAGGGGTACGATCAATGATTTGTCAGTATCACCATCAATACTTGACAAGCTCCTGCGCAGGCTGAAGAAAAAGAAAAAATAAGTCCGAATGCTCATACATATAATCCGTGGGGATTGGCACGTTTATGTGACTACAATAATAAAATATGTAGTCACACATTTTTTAGTTCTTTATATTCTTTCAGTATAAGCTCTATTGTCGGCCTTATGTTACCTGGTTTTGATAATGCTCATTTTCGTGGTTCTCAAGCAGGAATTTATTATTATGTTTTGCTGTCTGGACCATACCCTGTCGCTGTGTTCAAGAATATATCTGGACCAGAAATCAATAAAATCCAGTCTTTCCTTCTCATTTTTTCTGTAAAACCCCACCAAGCATCACCTTGTAGCTGTTCATCTTCCTTTCGTCAATATGTCCTCTGGATATATTCCTTATGTGCCTTGCGTCTTCAATATCTTTAGGTGATTTCAGGACGGATTCCTTGAATGCAATCTGCATTTCGAGCGGCAATATTTTCAGTTGCTGCCCGCCGAACCTCACAGAAATGCTTTCATTCAGGCTTATTTCATCAGCTTTGGTTTTTGAAAACTTCAGCTCAATATTTGATATTACCTTATCCTTATATGCAAATTCTTATTTTAGGAATATCACTTAAAAAAATTTACAATGAAGCCCCGGGAGGGGATTGAACCCTCAACCTTCTGATGTCATGCTGTCATGCTGCCGCACTGTAGCGGCATCCAAACATCAGATACAACTTCTGCAAACCTTTCGTAAAAAGGCTTATGTCAGATGCTCTACCATTGAGCTACCGAGGCTTTTTTCTCCCTATCAGTTCTTTGGGTGAACCTTAGCATTTCTGTGGAAGCCGGAAGGCTCCTGTAAGAAAGGCTCAGGAGAGCTACCGAGGCTTAATTTCTTTACCAGTTATATAGAAATTATTTGGTTTTTATTCTTTTTGTAGCTTCTCCAAAAACGCATCAACGCTTTTTCTTACCTTTTGCATACTGCCGTCATTCTTTATGCGGTACTTCTCGAACTCATCGGTCTCAATGAGCTCTTTCATACCACGCTTGAGCTCTTCACTGTCCCT
This sequence comes from Candidatus Aenigmatarchaeota archaeon, assembly GCA_017609145.1. Taxonomy (GTDB): domain Archaea; phylum Aenigmatarchaeota; class Aenigmatarchaeia; order QMZP01; family QMZP01; genus JAFCEM01. The sequence goes on from JAFCEM010000028.1 coordinate 4,677, forward strand.
CCATTTGAACTCCTCATAGTTTTTGACCCTCTTGTAGCCCTTCATGTTCGCGAATCTCTGGTAGCGTATTTTCTCGGGCGCCTCGACAATCAGGAGTATTACATGCCCGAGTTTTGTGAGATAGCGCACCTCAAACACGTCCCTGGGCCCGTCCACACAGACCAGTTCTGCCTTTACCTTCTTTATCTTTTCTCCCGTCTTCCTCGTGGGATAATCCATCCCGTATTTCTTTCTTATATCGCTCGCGACCATCTCAGAATTCCTGTTGTTGAATTCGAGCCCGCGCCTTTTCATCTCATCGCGTATCACATCACCAGAAAGGAACACAGGAATGCCTTTTTCCCTTATGTATGAAGAAACAGTGGTCTTCCCGGACCCGGGCAGTCCCGTAATTATCATTATTTTTCTCATTTCAATCATTTATTATTGTCAGCCCCTATATAAAACATGATAGAACAAATTCTGGGTCAGCTTACACAGTTCTTCCAGATGGGCAACGTGCTCCTGTTCATCATATTATTCGTATTCGTGATAATAGCCTACAAGATTTTTCAGTGCGCTGTGAAGGCAGTCATAGCGGGCGTGATAGCTGCGCTTTTCCCTGTCATAGCCTATTTCATGGGCATACCCCTTCCTGCTATGTTTGCCGGGATGTCCTTCCTCTCCAGGATTCTCTGGTTCGGGTTCTTCGGTGTCGCTGGGTATATTGTTTATTTTTTTGCCACACATGCGCTGAAAACAGTAAGGTTCGTGCTTTCCCCATTCAGAAGGCTTTTCAGGTCGAAACCAAAAGTAGTCAACAAATCAATCGTGGTCAAAGTCGAAGATGATGACTAGTAGCTGAACTCCTCTTTCTTTATGTTCTCTCCACGTGTCAGGTTCAATAAACAATAGAGATTTAGCTTGTCCCTTTTCCATTCTGCGATATAGCTCTCGTCATTGTATATGATTGTCAGGTTGTAGTCTTCCGTGACAGAATGGAACTCTGCTGAACCTTCGCTGCTTTTTGATACATCAAGATACTCTATTGTCTGTGTTCCGCCATTCCTCGTCAGGTTCAGGGTAATATTAACTGAAGAATCAAGGAAGTTCCCCACCGAAACGTTTATTATCGTGCTCTTGTTGCCCTCACTGACTACCCATAATGCATTGAGTGAGATGTATCTTGTTTCCAGCATATCAGAAGTAAAGGATGTGAAATTCTTCAGCGTATCCACCGGCGCTGATTCGTTCATGCCCAGTGTGAGTGCCCGGCAGAGCTCATGCTCTATGTTTTCATATATATACTCCAGGTCCTCTGTGGTAGGGGTCTGTGCCATCACGTCTGGTTTTGGTAAGCCAGCAAAGAACATCACAGCCAGCAAAAACCCGGCTATCAGAAAAATCTGCCCTTTCATCCTGAATCTTTCACCTTTCATATTCATCACAATGGCGATAGGTAGAGCCTGACTATGTATGGTCTGTATTCGTCCTTGCCAGCAACAAGGTAGCTGGCAGTCCAGACTGTCGTGCTGTTGGGCCTTACGCCTTTGCATGTTCCCCCGTAATTGCAGATCTGTATAGTATGGTTGTAATTGTAAATGGGCACCTGTGAGTTCAGTCCCTCATAATCCATGGCAACGGTATAGTTTCTCAGGCTGTCGCGGTGGTCAAGTGCTTCGAGAGCAAGAAAAGCGTTTTGGGCCGGGTTGTCCGGCTGGACACTTCCCGTGTATTTCGCGCTTATTACCATAAGAAAGCTTATTACGATTACTGCAGCCAGTACAGATTCTATGATGTACCAAAAACCACGCATGTTTATTTTTTGTTACGCCGCTTTAATAAAATTAGCAAACAAATACACTATATGTTTGCAGAAAGCTTGATGTCGGTTTATGAATCCCTGCTCACACACTACGGCCCTCAGGGATGGTGGCCAATAAGAGGGAAGCGCTTTTACTCAAAACCACTTACTGATAATGAGCGTTTTGAAGTGATTGTGGGTGCTGTGCTTACCCAGAACACAAACTGGAATAATGTTGAAAAGGCGCTGCAGAACCTCAGGCAGCGCGGGCTCATGTCAAGGGAGGCGCTGGGACAAGTATCCGAAAAAACGCTTGCGGAGGCAATAAAACCAGCCGGATACTACAACCAGAAGGCAAAAAAGCTCAGGCTTGTCGCAGGATTCGACGGAGAAATCACGAGAGATAACCTCCTCGGGATATGGGGCATAGGCTTGGAAACAGCTGATTCCATACTTCTCTATGCATACGAAAAATCGTTCTTTGTCATAGATGCTTACACGAAAAGGTTGCTTTACAGGCTCGGTTTCACGGAAAAAGAGGATACAGGCTACGATGATCTTCAGCGCATGTTCCACAGAAACCTGCCAGGGGATATCAATATCTACAAGGAGTTCCATGCTCTGATAGTCAGGCACTGCAAGGATTTCTGCAGGAAGAAGCCGCTTTGTAGAGGATGCATCCTTGCCGAAAAGTGCGCTTTCAGAACCTGAAGCGCAGCAATGCAGCAATGCCGCCAAGATGCAGGAACCCTTCGCCGCTCTCATGATCATCCGAGATGATTACCACCTCGCCGCCCATTCTTTCCACCCTGTTCATCAGCTTCTCGAACTCGCCCACCTTTTCCTCTGAAACAAGAAGCGTCTCAACAGCACCCATCTCCACGGCCTTTTCGGTTTCTTTGAGACCGTATGCTGCCGCACCGTCCGTCTTTATCTTACTGAAGAGCTCTTCAACATAGTGCGTTTCCCTTGCTATTCTTGAACTGGTGATAATTTTGTCTGCGCATGTCTTCAGCACCTCGTTCAGCCCGGATTTGCCTACGGATGATACATAATGAAGGTGCATCTTTTTCGCAAGCTCCGGTTCCCTTGCCTTTGTGTAATCAAACAGGTTTTCCCTTTCAAACCCCGGGCCGGCAATTATTATGTCTCTGGACCAGCCCCTCTTCCTGATGAAGCCCAGGACTTCTCCGTAGTATTCATCCCGCTTCTCATCCTCAGCGAATTTTTTCGCCTTCACCGTGCCCAGCATCTCTGTACCGGATTCCCGCAATTCCGCAAAATTCGCCTGTTCCCTGTCAATCAGACATATGAATATCATACCATCCTTAGTCTTCGCTTCTGTCAGCCTCTTCAGCTGGTAACGCTTCCAGTGCTCCTTTTTGACTGTCAGCTCGCTGCCCGGCTTTATCCCTATGGTATGGTAGGAGCTCAGCTGCACGTCATCCGGCCCGGCCTTTATAGGACCCGTAATTCTGAGGTTTCCCATATCCTTGTGTAACTCGGCCTTTTCCATTGCCAGTGTGAGAATCATCGGCTTCCTTTCGCCTTCCTCGATTTCCTGCCCTTTCTTTATGCTGGTTTTCCTCTTTGTCTTCGCTGTGACAAGGTCGCCGGGCTCCAGTATCTTCTGAAGGTGCCACAGATCATCAAGCGTATGTATTTTCAGGCTGATTTTTCCTTCCTTCAGGTTCTTCTTAATTATCTGCATAAAAACCGACCATTATGTGCTTTTATTAGTTTCTTCGCCTAAAATACTATTATGGCTATGCTGAAGGGCGTTGAAGAGTTTGTATATGTGCTGGCTGCTGCGATTATAGTACTCCTTGTTCTGGGACTTATCTTCGCATGGGTGCCTATTCCCTCTGCTGAAAGCATAAAGATAGCCGAGTTTTCGGGTATAGGCACCATTGGATACATTCCGAGCGAACCATCCAGGACAGAGGCCCTGGGTTCGTTTGTGGTGGGCCAGACCCAGACCGAAACACTTAAGAGCGTGCCGCAGGTCTACGTGAGCGCCGGGCTCTTCGGAAGCGGTTACGAGAGCTATGACATAGAAATCCCGGACTACATGCTTGATGCTGCTGAAAACGTGAAGATAGGATTCAAAGTCTACAACACCAACCAGTACGGTAACCTCGTCATAAGGTGGAATGGGCTCGAAGTATTCAATGAAAAGGCAGGTCTCACTGACTACAGTGTTACCATCAGTTCTGATTACCTTGAGGAGGACAATACGCTTGAGATATTCTGCACGGGTCCGGGGTTTGCCTTCTGGGCTTCCACGGTCTATCTGCTTCATGATTTTGAGGCCGAACTGGAATACGGGCCTGCGACCATGATACCCTTCCAGCTCACGCAGGCGGAGCTTGGCTCGCTCAACAGGATAGGGCTTTCGTTCATAGGCACGGCAGACTGCCTGCTGAGCATAGATGTGAACGGGAACGGGATTTATACATCCAAGCCATCCGGCGTCGAGGAGGCCGAATTCAGCACTTCGACTGTTCCGCTGAACACGGGCAACAATATAATAAGCTTCAGCACAGTCACGGGAACCGCAAACCTGCAGAACGTCATGCTGGATATATACCTGGCAACGAACCTCGTCACAAGGACTAGGGACTTCAACCTGACGGATATACAGTACATGTACCTTCAGCAGGATACCATGCAGGGCAAGATTGAATACAGTATAGACGAGGTAGGCGCGCAGGGAAGCCTTGAAGTCAGGCTCAATGGCCATGTTCTTAATACCCCGATTCCGGAAGAGGGCGAAAACATGGTTTATTTCGATTCCAGCGAAGCCCAGGAAGGGGATAACACACTGTCCTTCACGGGCACGGGGCAGTTCGAGATAGGCGATGTCACTGTGTGGCTCGAGGTATGAGTCCGCCCAAACAGCGTTTTTAACTAATTTATAGAATCACGCCAAATTATTCTTTAGGTGGGGATTTTGGCCGATGAAAAAAAGAATAACAAGAGAATAATTATACCGCCCGGGGGTGATTTTAAAAGAAAAAAAAAAAAAACGAAGAGAGAAAACAAAAACGACAAAAGAAGAAGAGGAAAAGCTCAGCATAAAAAAATACAGAAAAAAAATTAAAGAACTCAAGGAAAAATACAATAAAGAAAAAGAGGAAATAAAGAAAAAAAAAGAAGAACTAAAACAAGAATTGAATGATAAAATCCAGAACGGTGAGAATAAAAAACAAGCCAAAAAAGAGTATAAAGAAGAGCTTAAAAAACTCAGAAAGGAGCTTAAAGAAACAAAAAAAAGATACAGCGAGTTAAAATGGACTCAAAGAGGGAAGATAGCAAAACCGTTTCTCGAATGGGCGCACGAAGGCTACGGTAAGCATGCCCTGAAGATATCACCGGCAATTGCGTTGTTCATAGCAGGCCTTGTTGTGTCGGGGATATCAACGTGGTTCTTTTGGGGGTTCCTTGCTGCAAGCCTTTTTGTGCTGGTGCCTCCTGCAAGGGGGGTTGAATCGAAACACGAAGGACCACTCGGATGGAGTGTTATTTGGCCAACGAGTGACAACTACGGCGGGAAACATGTCACTTTCGGATTCTTCAAGACCGTGTTCAAGGTCAGCGCCTTCGTCTGCTTCGCATTTGGTTTCCAGAGCATAGGGCCGAATTTCAACACACTCTTCCTTATAACAGCAGTTATAGGATATTTTTCGCTGAAGGGAGAGTATGATCCCGAAATACCATCCGAATTCCTGGAAGGGTTGTTCAGGCTTGGCGCAGGTGTTTTGCTTTCTGTTTATGTTTTTACCAACGTATTCCAGTCTTGGACACTGGGCATGCTGGCGCTGGCTTTCTTTGCTGTCCCGCCCGTACCGAAAAAAGGCGTTGGCAACATATCAGAGGTCCTTTCAAGGGGGCTGTCAGGTCAGACAATGTATTACGAGATGTTTGACAAGGCCGTTTTTTCGTTGCTTATGATTGTTTCCCTCATAGGGGCGCTCGGTTTTTTTGGCAATACACTGGGCGTAACAGGGTGGGGGCTGACGCCTACATTGAAGGTCACATTCATATATTTCTGGGTCGTCTGCGGCATAGGCGGGTTCTTTTCACCCGCAGGACAGAGACCTGTCACGGGTACGCTGATGCTTAGTGTAGCCACTGTCATATATGGCGTAGGTCCTGGCTCTCAGATTATAGGGAGCGGACTGTTCGGTGACTGGTGGCCGAGTGTCCATAACTTCTTCATGGGTGTCTTCGGGCCCATATCCGATGCATTCGGCCAGGTTGGAAACACGTTCGGAAGCGCGTGGTTTATGCTTACCAACCCCGTAGGCTATGCAACACAGTTGATGAACGGAAGCTATACCACCAACCCGACCGGCCTGACTGGTGCCTACGGCCTTGAGATAACCAACCTGGGCATAACAGACCTCTATGTGACGCAGCCTTACATAATAACAGTAATTCTTGAGAACCAGGGCAGCCAAAAGGCAGAGAACATACGGCTGAAGCTATGTTCCGGCATGGCAGGCCTGTCGACCCTGAAGATATATGATGATGAACGCGTGCCAATTGGAAAATCCCAGCTCAGCCTGGGTATAAATTCCGTGAATGGCAAATTAATCGATAATTCCATTTACGAGTTCTGCGACTATGACCCGGAAGAGTTTGACCCCTACGATATCAAGTCACCGACAGAAAACGGTTGCATTGAACTGAAAAGCAACGCCGAACTTCCTGCGGAAAACAAGCTCCTTGCACAGCAGGGCACAATCCAGAGAACATTCTCCAGCACCACAGGCATAAGTTGCAAGACAGTCGTGGAAAAGAACCTTATACAAAGATACATACCGATAATCGCAGAAGTTACCTACGACTACAAGGTCTATTCCACCCTGGAAATGGAGTTCATTACGCCCGAAGAATGGGCATCGAAAGCCGGAGAGCTGACCAGCCAGATGAAAAAATCAGAGATGACGACCTCGCCTGCCAAGCTTTCCATTGGCACTGTAAACCAGCCGATTATGTCAGAGCAGACGCCGTTCTACATAGGCCTTAAGATGCAGAGCGCCGAGGGTGAGGACAGCAGGATAAACTGGGCTAATATAGAGCTCAGGTACCCGGTAGAGTTCGGGAAGCCGCTCAGCTGCACGGGCACGTGCGACAGTGCTTACGGGGGCCAGTTCTGCCTGAAACCAAAAAAGGAGGGTGATACTTATGTCCTTAAACTGAAAGCCGAGCGCAAAGAAGAGGACGATGTACCCAACCCAATAACAACGGACACGTTCCTGTTTTACTGCAATTTCAAACCGCTTTCCGGGGACACGATAACGGGCCCTACGAAGACCTACATAGTGACCACAGAATCCAATTATAGTTTCAGCAGATGGAAGACCGTTAATACCAAGATAAACTTCGGCGGGGTAAAGTGCTGCGAAAAAAACAGCGACTGTGGTGAGGGCATGCTTTGCGGTGACAACAACATATGCGGCGGAGGCGGGGCAACAGCCGCCGCAGGCTCTGTCGAAGTGACCACCGTAAGGAGAGAGTAGATTGAAAACATACTTTCGAAGCACACGAAAATGTCAGAACTTTCGTCATATTTCTTTAGCCAGGGCACTACAAATAAGATAGATCCTGCATTTGCCGTTGCTGTGGCTGCGCATGAATCCAACTGGGGCACAAGCAGTATTGCAAATGATTGTAGAAATCTTTTCGGAATCAAAAAAACGAACAATTTATGTGATGCTCACCCGACATTTGAAAAATATGGCAGCTTTGAGGACTCGATTGACGCATTCTACAAGCTTATCAAAGGAAGCACTTATGTTGGAGCTGGTTGTGACACCCCTGAGGAGATAGGCTCAAAGTACTGTCCTGCAGGTGAAGATTTGTGTTCCAGCTGGGTCCCGGGCGTTGTCACAATAAGGGACCAGATACAAAAAATAAAGGTCTGCACAGACGCTAATGACAAAGAAACGTGCGAAGAATTCAGCAATAACAACAAAGCCCTCGGCGGCGCAGGCTGTGAATGGACAATTCAACAAAATCAAGACACTGTTTGCATGCGCACACCATAAAAGATGCCATATATTTTGTTGTTATTTCTTTTTACCAAAGAATTTTGTATTGGCTGTTTTTAGCCTTCATTGTATATTGACCCCTCAGACCCCTGCAACCAGCCTTATCACATCCCTGAGCCCGGGCGCGAGGCCAAGTATAAGCACAGTTATCTTCAGGAAGTTCCTGAAGTTTCCGGGCTCCGAGTATCTGTCTATGAGGTAGAGCACGGGTATGACAACAGCAAGCTTGAGCACGAACATCGCTGCCGGGCCCATGAACGGTATGAACAGTCGCGGGACAACGTGCTGCTCAAGGTAGCCGAAGAAACTGAGCGCAACGAAGGTGGCGCTGGCATCGAAAAGATGGGCGCTGAGTATGCCCGAATTAACCGGGCTGAACAGGGACTTCAGCCTCGCCGAATGGAGCCTGGCCGAAAGCCTCGGGAGTATGTGCGGGGCGTAGAATACGAGGGCCCAGGCGCCGGTGATGAACAGCACGAGGAAGAGGGGATAAACAGAGGCAAACGGCATGAAGAACATGTTGATGGCGCAAAGCACAACACCCA
>JAFCEM010000029.1 GCA_017609145.1 Candidatus Aenigmatarchaeota archaeon
CTGCTTGCTGACGAGAGATTCTTCATGCTTACTGTACTGAGAAAGAGAAGAATACCTACTCTAAATCTCCATCTTACAAGGTCACTTAATGCGGCAACAAGGATTATTGATGATAATGAATTCCCGCTGGTTATAAGGTCACTTGAAAAAAAGACCGGTGTTATTGTAAGAAATGCTGCAGAAGCAAAGAGCGTCATAGATGCATTATCAAGCCTCAAGCAGGTTGTGCTTCTGGAAGAACTTACAAAAAACATGATTTCCGTTTATGTTTCACAGCCAAATGTATTGGCTGCAGTGAAAAAGAAAACAAAGGAAGCTGATGTAATATTCGGGAAAGGCGAGTATAAAAAACATAAATTAAAGGTCGATGAAGAAGAGCTTGCACTTGACGCTGCAGAAGCCATAGATGCCGGGGTAGCCAGGGTTGACATAAGCAACAATTCCGAGCCAAAAATAGTCAATATAGAACTCAATCCGGATTTGGTTCTGCCAAGCAAGGTTACTGGAGTTAATATCCCAAGAGAAGTAATAGAAAACATGTATCAGAAATATAACGAACATAAGCAAAAACCAACCCTTATAAAATTCTTTGATGATGCAAAATCAGTTATAAGTGATGTACTTAAAAGCAAGAATCTATTGTGATATTCATGGCAGATGTTTTCCAGTCTATAGTAACCCAGATGGGTGCATTTTTTGATAATGTGGTATCCGGCTATTTACTTCCAAATCTTGGCCTTATTCTGTGGGTTATTATCTTCCTCGGCATAGCTTATGTTGCCGGAAAGCTTTCCAAGGTTATCGTAGTCAAGATATTGAATGCGGTCGGTCTCAAGAAGCTGACCAAACACACCTGGTCTGAAAGCATACTAAGGGTGACAGGATACAAGGGAACCATAGTCGGCCTTATTGGAGACATAGTGAAATGGATAGTCTATATTCTTTTCATAGCATTCATAATACAGAATATCGGCCTGCCTGGGGTTGCGGACATATTTACACAAACAGCAGGATTCCTCCCCAGGATAATAGGCGCTATACTCGTTATTGTCATAGGGTTCATAGTGGCAGACTTTTTTGGAAAGATATTCGAAGAAGCGGGCAGAAGGCTGCTCAAGGAGGATGCACTGTCATCATTGTCCGGTGGTGTGGCGAGATATTCAGTAGCAATAATATCGATTATAATGGCACTTGGTCTTGTTGGTATTGACACGACATCACTAACAGTGATGTTTGCGATAATATTCACAACATTTATGGTGATTGTGCTGTTAGGAATCAAGGATATATTCCCGAATTTCACGGCAGGTCTTCATCTGAAGAACGAACTAAAAGCCGGTGAGTATATCAGAATAGACAAACACGCAGGAATAGTGGAAAAAGTGAATCCTCTGAGCGTCATCCTGAGGGAAGGAGATAAAACAATATCAGTTCCCAATTCCGTTTTTATTCATAACGTAATTGAAAAAAAGAAAAAACAAACACCACCAAAATAAGCAGTTTTTTATAGATATGCATATAATTTAACCAGTATATGAACTCAGAGAAACATCTTGAATGGCTGGAAAAAAACAATCTGCAGACAAAAACGAAACGATTAGTTCCCTCTTTGAAAGAGATTTATACGCATTGCCTCGGGGCAGACAAAGAAAATATCCTGATAATAACAGATCATGGCAGAAAGGATTATCACATAGCTCCCACTTTGGCAGGCGGATACATTCTCGCGGCAAGGGAACTGGAACTGAATACAAATGTTATCGTGCAGCCCGTTAAACGCTATAATGAACCGGTGGACCCGCGCATCATAAAAAATTTCATTGCCATGGAAAAAAAAGGCATAATAATCATCTGTGTTTCGAACAAGCTGGGTGAAATCAAAAAAATATCAAAAAGTTTCAGAGGGTTTGTAAAAGAGATGCAGCACAGATTTATCTCCGCAACTTCACTCGGCACGATAAACAATACGTTTCTTGATACGATAATAGATGCAATTGTAATAGACTATACAAAGCTCCGGAAAAGACAGGAAAAAATCAAGAAGATTTTTGATAATGGAAATATTCTTCATATCAAAACAAATGCAGGAACGGATCTTGAAATCGACATAGAAGGCAAACTTGCTATTTCAAACGATGGTAACTACACTACCAAAGGAAGCGGCGGCAACATACCCTGCGGCGAGGTTTACATTCCACCTTCAGGGAAGACAGGCGTAAACGGCAGGGTGGTTATAGACACTAGCTCAAGAAATGCAATGGGGACGACTCTGGTTAAGCACCCAATCACACTTGATATAAAAGATGGAAGAGTGATCGGAATTAAAGGTGATGCGGCAGCACGGTTGTTGGAGAAGACGCTCGTGGAAGCAGAAAAAAAGGCAAAATACCCCAAGAATGTTCGTCTCATAGGAGAACTCGGTATAGGCATGAACCCAAATGCCAGAATTATCGGTTCCATGATAGTGGATGAAAAGGTGGCAGGAACAGCACACATTGCTATAGGCAGCAATAACTGGTTCGGTGGTGACATAAAGACCATCGTGCATCTTGACCAGGTTTTCAGAAATCCCGAGATAATGGTGGACGGGAAAAGATTAAAGGTGGAATAAATGCAAATAAAAGATCCGAGAGTGGAGAATTTTTTGGGCTGGATACCCGAAAGGATAATAGATGTCCATAATCATCTTTCAAAAACACAGTCTGCAGAATATCTGAATGAGCTGACAAATCAACTGCCTTTGGAAAGGGTAGTGGTTTTTCCCCTTTATTCTGATGACATAATTATGCAGAACAACAGAATTATAGACGCTGTCAAAAAATTCAAAAAAATAAGCGGTTTCATGATTCTTGACATGACCAGCAAAGAGAAGGCCTTCACCGAAATGGAAAGATGTTTGTCAGAAGGGCTTACTGGTGTGAAGATAAACCCCCCGTTCCAGAAGGTGAAGGGTGATGTCCCGCAATCCGTGATAAAGGAAGCTGGGAGAAGGGATATTCCTGTAACAATCCATGTAGATTCTACCAGAACTCTTGGCTACATCAGGCACCACGGAAAGATAATCATCGCGCACGCCGGTTTTGATGTGCCTTGGAAATCCCTACTTGCCTCGTTTGAAAAGGATAATAATGTATGCTTCGATACTTCGCTTGTTAATTTCTTCAGGATAAGGCGCATGCTCGATTTCATTGAACCTGAACGCTTCCTTTTCGGCTCTGACTCGCCTTTTTCCCATCCCACCCTGGAGCTCATGAAGCTCTATTTCGTGACAGATTCCAGAGAGATAATAAACAAGATTGCCTACAGGAATGCAAAGCAATTTTTGGGTTTATGAGCCCGGAGTTGGTTTTTATAACAGAATGGTGACATATTTAAAAAAGATTCCATCAAATACAAGACATGCCCCCGTAACTCAGTTGGATAGAGTGCCAGCCTTCTAATTGGGTTTGGAAGAATCGAGACAGTAATCTGTCGATGTGAGAGGCGAGCTGGAAGTCGAGGGTTCGAATATGCTGCTGGGTACAGGCACATTCAGCGGAACTGAATATCCCTCCGGGGGCATCATTTTACCTGTTTTAAAATTTTTGCCACCTTCTGCCTTCCAACAGCAAGAATGAAAGGCGCAAGGCGCGGGCCGGATTCTTTGCCGATAAGCACACGATAAACTGCTTTGAAGAATTCCCTGTTGCTGATGCCCGTTTTTTCGCATATGCTATAAAAAGCATTGAAAAGTTCCTTCTCGTTCATTGGTTTTTTCTCCAATGTCTGCGCAAGCCCCAGAACAGCCTTCTTCTCCTTTGAAGCGAGTTTTACGGATGGCTTTTCCTGCAGCCTAAATATGTACTTCTCGGGCGCGTGTTCTTCTATCCAGTTTTTTGCACATGCGAGGATTTTTCCGTATCTTTCTTCATCATTTTTGTTTAAGCCCTCTTGTGCTTTTACCGTCTGCAGCGCTTTTACTGTATCACCATATATGTTAATCAGTGTGACAGCATGCCTGAAATTCACCTGAACGGGCATGCTTTTACCGGGTGGTCTGTCAACACAGCTCATCTCATAAATCCTGCTCCTTTGCAGCGTCTCTTTTTTGCTGCGTTTCTCTTTTCCATAGTAAATCCTTTCGGTTTCATAGAAGTCTTCATAAACCTTGAATATTTCCTCATTGACTGGTATGGCAAACTCTTTCTTCGGTTTCGTGCCCGCGAACAGGAACCTGAGAACCTCGGGCATGTAGATATCGGCTATCTCCCCTATCGAGAAGAGCCTCCCTTCAGAGCCCGACATCTTCCCGCCGGACCTCAATATTATGAAATCATACATCTGGTAGACAGGCGGCTCATAATTATAGACTTTCTCAGAAATCTGGGCACCAACGGTCCTTGAACCTCCCGGGGTCGAGTGTTCCTTTCCTGCCGGCTCAAAATCAACTTTTTCATAAAACCATCTCATAGGCCAGTCAACACGCCACGGAAGCTTTACCAATCCCTTTTTACTGAAGTCCACCTTACCCCGATGTCCACACTTGCAGGAGTATGTTACGATGAATCCACCATCCCATTTCTCTGGTTTGGTTGTTTCATAGTTGCACTTCTCGCAGTATATCCTGAGCGGCATCCAGTCATCCCCAAGGGGTTCTTTCCTGTAGCTATTGAGAATCTCCTTTATTACTTGGGTGTTTTCCAACGCCTTTTTTATCTCTTTGGTATAGGCACATTTCCTGTACATCTTATTCTGGTTTATAAATTCGGGTTTTATCCCGAGCCTGGGCAGGACAGATTCAACCTCTTTCTCAAAATGCTCCGCATACGACTTATGGCAGCCCCAGGGATCAGGGGTCATGATTATCGGTTTAAGTATGAATTTCTCCAGCTTCTTCCTATCAGGCACATTTGCTGGTATTTTTCTTAATCTGTCATAGTCGTCCCATGAATAGATAAACCTTACCTTCTTTCCCATATCCTTGAGCGCCCTTGCTACGAGGTCGACTGTTATTATTTCTCTGAAGTTGCCTATGTGTATTGTTCCGGATGGTGTTATACCTGCAGCGCAGACATACTGCTTCTTTTTGCCTTTCTCAGAAACAATGGTACGCGCCAATTGGTCCGCCCAGAACATGGATTCGGAAAGCTCCCTTTTCGTAGCCATAATATAATTTGGGTTTCTGTGTTTAAAGAATTTGGCTTTTCAGGTTTCTGTGTCATTCCTGTATATGGAAAAGACCTGTTATATCTTCCTTTAATCCGGGGATGAATTCAAGCTCATCCAGATTGTCAACGGGCTGCCATTTCCATTCGGAATGCTCGTCACTTATTCGCGACCCCGCGGAATCCACAAATCCCTTTATCCTGCAGGTGAATTTCAGGCCCGGGTTTTATTCTGTCCGGAACCGGTTTTTCTATATGGTATATACTACTCACGTTGTTTGGCTCTATGACAGCTCCGGCTTCTTCCCTCAACTGTCTTATTACCGCCTCTTTGAAGTTTTCCCCTGCTTTGACCTGCCACCACCACACTCCCAGAGGTTCGGATATAATTCTCTGGAAGCGTTCCTTTTCAGAATCAAGAGCCTATCCTTGTCAAAACAAATGCCGGCCTTCTATTTTGTCAATCTCATTTTCACGTATGTTTCACTTACAATACGAGTTCTTCAAGTGCCTGCTTTGTGATTTCAACATTCTGGTCGCCTTCCGGTGCTTCTTTGGCTTTCTGCCTGTTCACCGCCGGCTTTACCTTCTTTTGCTTCCTGCCCGCGACAACTTTCTTTTTAGTTTTTTTCACCGCCGGTTCTGGTTTCTTTTCCGCCTTTTCCTGCATGGGTTCTTGCACCTTTGCTTCGTTCTGCATCCTGTTTATTCGGGCGTCCATCATCTGCTTTATCCTTTTCTTTTCCTCACCGAAGTACCTTTCAAACTCCTGCGTCAGCGTCAGTATCTTGGTCCTACCGGATCTCTGTACGTTTATCAGGTTCATCTTGAGCAGCGCTTTTATGTAGCTGTATGCCTTGTTCCCCTGAATCCTGATGATATCGCTCTGTCTGGCGGGTTCCTTGTAAACAATAAGAGCAAGGGTCCTTTTGCTCCCCTCGGATATGTTATGATATGGAGTTAGGCTCGCCACACTTGGCAGGAAATCCTGCCTGACCTGAAGCTGCCAGCCCTTCGCGGTCTTGGCAAGCTCTATGCCCCTGTTTTCATAGTCCTTCTGGAGCTTCTCAAGCAACTCTTTCACATAGCCAAGAGAATTTATATTTAGTATTTTTGCTATTTCATTCAGCATCAGCGGTCTTGATGACATAAACAGTGCAGCTTCCAACAACTTCTTTTGGTTGCTCATAACATGAGTATTATTTCCCCCTAGTTATATAAATTTCATCGAACATATTTTCCTGTCTGCAATTGACCTTCTTTTCGTGGTCAAGGAAAATAAGCGGAAGGAAATTATCCAACACGTTTTTTCTGTTCCACTTGCCCACAAGCTCAGAGAACGTGAGCTCTTTCTTCTCTTCCTTTTTAATCTTGGAGAGAAGGGATTCTATCCTTTCGTATATGTATGATATCCTGTTCACAACATCCTGGTTTCTTAGTTCTATCTTTCCCTTTCTCCTTATACCTTTCAGCTTTCTTTTCTCGTCGGTTTCAAGGGCTTTCCTGAGGGCGGTGATGAGCTCCGTTACCATTATCCTTCTCACGGGCCTTCTCTTTGGCGGAACCGTTATAGAATTAATTACGAATTCCTCTTCCTGATCCTGAACACAGATAGCAGTTTCGGACTCCAAGTCACTCTCGGGAGATTCCTGGTTTTCATAATCATTGAGAAAGTCGAGGAATTCTATATGATCAGACTTCATGCGCAGAAGAACAGCAGCTATCACAACATATTTGGCTGGTACTTTGAAATCGAGTTGTTTCATCTTTATGATATACTTTGCAAATGAACTGGAGAGTGCCTTAATATCAAGGTCCCACGGGTTAAGGCCCTCCCACGCGATAATCTTGTATATCACCTGCTCCCACGAATATTCCGAAGTAATTAGCTTCATTATCTCGTCAATATTATCCGCTTTTATGATTTTCATAACAACACCCAAAACACCAGTCATAAAGCTGGTATATAATTATCACCACCTGTTTTTATAGAAATTGGTTTATTGTTTTGCGCTGGGCGTGCACACACCATCAACATCATTACATTCTATAAGTGTACTGCACGCAACGGTCTGTTTGGTTTCTGTGTTATAAACACTGAATATCACAGCAGGGCAATTACCGTTTGTAGGGGCTCCTGCACATATTGCAGAATTCAACATCAAGCACATGCTTTTTCCTTCCCCAAGGCCGGCAACCGGACTTACGGCCCCTCCGAAGATTGTGAGAATCACGAGCGCAACAATCAGCAGGACTACGATAGTCACTATTAAAACAAGCGCTGTTGAAAGACCCTTTCTGACCATATAATAAATATGGTTTTGCTCCTTTAAAAACATTGGGTTTTTATTTCGTTAAATTCAATTATCAACATGGCAATTGTTAAGAACCCCAAGGTTCCCGAAATCAATTCTGTGAAATTCGGAGAGATAGAGATAAATGGGAAGACCTATTACTCGGACATGATAGTGTGGTGGGATGGCAGGCTCGACTTCATATCCAAGAGGCATATTTTCAACCAGTCAGAGCTTTCCCGCCTTCTGAAGAGAAAGCCTTATGCTGTTGTAATCGGCACAGGCCATACAGGCGGGAGTGTCAGGGTCACGGAAGGAGTAGTACAAAAGGCAAAGGAAAGAGGGGTAAAGCTTTTTATCGACCAGTCGCCCGATGCCATGGACATATTCAACGGCCTGATAGCAACAGGTAAGAAGGCGGTTGCATTCATTCATGTCACGTGCTAGTCTGCCATTTCATTATTTATTAACGTCATGTAAATCTTATTCTATGGGCATAACTGTTCTCCGCATAGGGCACAGGATAAGTAGGGATGTCAGGATGACTACGCACTGTGCACTGGTTGCGCGGGCTCTGGGCGCCGATGGCATGATTTATACAGGCGAGCATGACAGGAATATGGAAGAGTCGGTCAAAAAGGTCGCCAAGGAATGGGGCGGAAGCTTCAGCATAGCCCATGAAAAAGGCTGGAACTCGCTGTTAACGAAATGGGAAGGCAAAAAGGTCCATCTTACCATCTACGGCCTGCCTGTGCAAAAGTGGATTGGCAGAATAAGGAAAGAAAAACACCTACTTGTTATAGTTGGTGGAGAAAAGGTTCCGGGGGGGATTTACCAGCTTGCTGATTACAATTTAGCGGTAACCAACCAACCTCACAGCGAGATAGGGGCTCTTGCAATATTCCTGCACGAATATTTCAGGGGCAGGGAACTGGAAAAGCGGTTCCCCGTTGCCAGGCGCATTGTTGTGCCGCAGAAAAGAGGGAAGAAAATCCTCAAGAAATAGTCCTATTTTCTTTGTAATACCTGCAAACACTCTTCAGCTCGCAGATGTTGCATCTTGGTCTCATGGGAAGACAGATGTTCTGACCGAAGCGCACAAATCCATGATTTATGATATACCATTTCTTTTTCGGGAACATGGA
>JAFCEM010000030.1 GCA_017609145.1 Candidatus Aenigmatarchaeota archaeon
GTTTTCTTGACAATCCTGTAGCCGCAATAATTGCATATTATCTTTTTTGCCGTGGCTATGTCAATGTCAAGCTCCTTACCGCAGTTCTCACACTTGAACAACATATACAACACCTATTTTGGCTTGTATGCCTTTCCGGCAACCTTGAGCCCGCATTTTTTGCAGAGCCACACCCCACTCGCAACACGGTGGAGTTTTTCATTGAGGCAGTGCGGACAGGCCACTTTTTTATTCTTTTCGATTTCAACCTTTAAAACCTTTTTCCTGATGCTTCTTCCATATCTTGACCCGTACCTTCCCGCTGCTCCGACCTTTTTTGTGCGCGCCATACAATACCCTATATCATCTTTCTTATCTCTTTGCCTTTCTTGATCGAGACATCCAGCATGGTTTTGATTTCATCAATGCTGAATGCTTCGGACCCTCCTTTCTGCAGTGCACAGATGTTCCCATTATCCTTCGTAGTAACAGTCAGCCTCGCACCCATTACATCCTCTTCTTCGATATTCGGGTCAACCAAAAATGTATCGCCTATCTTGGCAAAGGTCACTGCAACAGGCTTGTAAGAGACCGGCAACTTGGTCGCTGATTTCTTTCCATACTCAATCATATCAGTCTTCTTGTTGTAAACCGGCAATTTTGTATTACAAAGCGCTGTTATAGCGGCGAGTGCTGCCGCATCTATCATGTTACCGTCATGATTTATTATCTGTATGTCAACGAAAACCATCCATACCTTTTCATCTTTTTTTATGCAGAGCTTTTTCATATCTATTGCTCCTGACTCCCTTATGCCCCTGTCCACGACCCTTGCAAGTTCTATTGCATCTTCTCTGGGAGGCCCCTTCTCGAAATCAGGGTGAGCAAGCGGTGAGAATTCCGCTCCGGTCATTAGGACACCCTCGTTGGGCCTGTCAGAAAAAGGCTCTCCTATGCCCATCTTGACTCCGACCAAAACATCAGTTTTTCCCAGTCTTACCCTTGCAGAGCCTTCGGCGTTCTCTATGGGATTCTTTTCTATCTCTATCTTCCTGAAATCCTCTGTTTTTCTCTTATCTATCCTCACGTTCTTTGATGCGAGGTTAGCCAGATATTGTCTCTGTATCTTGTTCATATACCCCACCTCTTTATCAGCGCCTCTTTTTGCTTTTCATGTATCTGTTCGCACCCCTTTCTTGCAAGGTTTATGATTTCAATCACATCTTTTGCGCTGAGGTCGCCATCCATCTGCAAAAGCGTTATCTTCTTTTTCCTCGGCATATATGCAATGGGAATGTCACACTTTGAGGCGTCTTCCTCTTTACCCTCAAGATCAAGCACATATGTATTGTCTATCTTTCCGGCTGCAACCGATGAAACAATGTCCCTCATGGATATCCCTGCATCTGCCAGCGCAACGCTGGCTGCGTTAATCCCGACAGTCCTCGTTCCCGAATGGGCCTGTATGACAACTATGTAAATGTCTATCATGGTTTTCGGGTATTCTTCAACGAATATGGAGGGCAAAAGCGCATCACCTATCACCTTGCTTATTTCTGTGCTTCTCCTTGAGGGTCCGGGTCTGCACCTTTCATCCGTTGAGAAAGGCACCATAGAATATGTACAGTTGACTATTGCCCTGTCAGCTTTCCGTTTCCATTTCGGATATACAGACCTCGGACCGTAAACGGATGCTATTGCAGTGGTTTTCCCCAGTTTTACCATCGCAGAACCGTCCGCGTTGGGGACAACCCCGGCAACTACTGTGAGCGGCCTAAATTCTGTGGGTTTTCTGTTATTTGGTCTTTTCATTTTTGCCTCCTTTGAACATTTTAGAGATTTTGTCAGTGAGGCCATCCTTTTGGGCCTCCTCTTCTATTGTTTTGAAGACTTCTATGGCCTTTTCTTCATTTCCGCCTTCCAGCCATACGATACCGTTCTGCCCGACACTTATTCTGCAGCCCGTGTTGTCTTTAACAAGCCTTATCATCGAGCCTTCCTTGCCTATCAATCTTGGCACCTTGGCAGAACTTATTCTAATCAATCTTCCGGTAGTGAATTTCTTTGACCTGACATCCTGCATGGAGAGGTGAATGGAATCACCCGAAACCATGGATATCTTTGCATATATGGTATCACCAATATCGTAAATCTTTGACAGCTCGGTCTTGCTCGTGTCTATGAATCCTCTTACACCTGAAATTGGGAGGTATGCGTCATGAACAGACTTTATGTCAACGACCCATCCCGAAGACTGGATGTCGGTAACTTCGCCTATTACCATATCGCCCGTTTTTGGCATATAGACACCTGAAAGAGGGATAACCATTATAACCCTTCCTGTTGTCTGCATCAGTCCAAGCTTCTTTGAGAATATGGAGTTGCCCTCCCTGAAACAGTTCTTTCCGGGGAGATAGTCCATTGAGTTTATCAGCTCATCACCAGGCAATACCAGTTTCCTGCTTTCCTGTTTTTCTTTCATTCTCTCAACCTTCTTGAATATGCATGGGTTGCATATTTAAATTATTAGGCGTTATTTCAGTGTCTTAACCTCTACACTCCCTTTTGTTATGTCATTCAGTCTTTCGTACAGTTCCGACTGCATGCCGGCCGAAACCTCAACAATGGCAATCCACACATCCGATTTCCATTCCTCCTTTTTTATGATAACCATGTTTCTTATCACAGAACCTGCTTTTCCCGCATACTGCATTGGAACCCTGAGAACAATTTCTATTTTCTCTATGCTTATCGGGATAATCTTTTCAATCTTTGATAACACAGATTCTATCTGGTCCTTCGCATTTTTGAATGGCTCGACACTCACGTGGGCCTCTTCCATGGCGTTGAGAATTCTCAAATGTGGATGTGGCAGCTTTGTTTTGGGATTGATGCTCTGTTTTGATATTATCTCTGCTATCTCCCTCTTCTTCTCCTCGCTCAGCTTTCTTCTCTGCTCTGTCGTGAACTGTATCTCACCCTTGTTCACTATCTCGTGGGCAATCTTCATGAAATCCGTGGTGTTAAAACTCTTCTCGAGCTCTGAAGAGGATGCCCTCTCACCTTTTTTGGAATTCTTAAAAATTTCCCTCGTAGCAAGCATGTTTTCTATGTTTATGTCAGCACCTCTCTTGAACTGCAGTGCTTTGTCAGGGTCAATAAGAATCTCAAAAACCTCTCCGCGTTTGGAAATTCTGGCTATTACCGCCTTTTCAATTGAAACCATAATTTGCGAGATGTTGCAGTCATGTTTTTTTGCCTAATGACAACTTTTTGATTCCGTTCTTCTTTATTGAAATAATCTCTATGTCATTAGATGCCGCGTTCTTCTCACCGGCCTTTATTGCCTTGGCGAGAAGCTTGGCTCCGTCCTCTATACCCATGTTGTCCTTGTAACCCTGGCTCAGGACCTTTTTGGCCTTTTCAGCTCCTTTGCCAATGGCATGCGCCTTCCATTCTATCATCGTGCCCGAAGGCTCGGTTTCAAAAAGCTTTGCGCCATCATCATTCACACCACCAATCAAAAGACCGACACCATATGGCCTCATGCCGGCGTACTGCGTAACCAAATGCTTCCTCTCACATATGTATTTGGTGAGCGAAGAAACAGAAATATCTTCCCCGTATGTTATCCTGTTTATCTGTGACTTTACTCTCGCTATATCTGCAAGGTTTCTTGCGTCCGAAAACGAACCAGCCCACGCAAGCCCTATATGATTGTCTACACTGTAAATCTTCTTGTATGACTCCGAAACAGCGAGCGGCGTTCTTAACTTAACAGCACCAAGCAGTACCGTATTATGCAGTCTGATGCCAACAACAGTGCTGCCATTTTTGACCATCTGCCTTGCGTACTCTACCTGAAGCAGCCTTCCGTCGGGCGAGAAAACAACTATCGCCCTGTCATATGCCATATAATTAGGTGGTATGGGTTGCAAACTCTCTACCTCCTTCTCTTTTATACCATATATTATTTACTGGTTTATATAACTTACATTAAAGATTAACGGGGTTTTACGGAAGCGACTCTTCTCAGCAGCATCGGCAACAGGTCATTGCCTTCGAATCTCATGCTGGCAGCTCCACACTCCTTTTCACTGAATGTCCTGCCTTCTGACTTTAACCCCCTGCTGCAGACCATCACGGGCACGGGATCGGAAACATGCTCGTATTTATCCCATACTGATTTAGGCAGGCTTACTGTTCTGTGGTCGCATGTTATAACCCACAGAGTATCCATACCTTCTGACGCCTTCAAAAGCCTGCTGACGACCTGCTGGTCGACTTTCTCTATGAATACAATCTTTTCTTTCCTTTTTCTGTCGTGTGAAAGTATGTCAGTTCCGTTGATGTGTACCCAGACAAAGTCATAATCCTTCAGTGCACGTATCGCAGCGTCAGCTTTGCCCTTGAGATTGGTGTCCGGCATGCCCGTTGCACCCTTCACATCAATAACATCCATCCCAAGGAAACGGCTTACGCCCTTTGCTATTGCCACGCCCGCGATGCAGCAGGCCTTCATACCAAACCTGTCCTTGAAGCTTTCTGTGCTGCCCTTTTTGCCTATGTTCCTGAGGAGCACCGTATTTGCAGGTTTCTGCCTTTTCTTGTTCAGTGGCTCGGATGAAAGCATCTTCCTGCTCCGGTATACGAACTTGTTAAGTACGGAGGCTGTGAACTTTGCTTCCGGTTTCTTTGCCGTGACTTGCGGCAGGGGCACACCTTCTTTCAAGGGGTCGTTTGGAACAACAGCATCGGAAATGTTCCTGCCTCTTACCAGCAGAACAAACCTGTGCCCCGTGGATTTCCTGACATGAAATTCCACACCATCTATCTCCATACCGTCCAGCTTTTCAGAGAATTCCCTGAGCCCGGTCTCATCCCTTCCGGCCCTCCTGTCTACTATATTCCCCCGCGAATCAAGTGTGGCAAAGTTGCAGCGGATGCAAAGGTCCTTGGGCCCGGGCTCAAGTCCGGCGCCAAGCGCCTCAAGATACCCGCGGCCGGGGTAGTCGCTTTTTGAATAGCACCCGAGCAGATTCAGGAACCCGAAATCGGAATTTACGACACCTTTCTGGTATCCCATGTCAAGCAGGCCGACACGGCCCTTCCTAGCCAGGGAATCAATGGATGGTTTTCTGGCCCGGCTTAATGGAGTCTCATTGTTTTTATCCGGCCTGTCACCCGCGCCGTCCATAACAATGAATATCGTTTTCATAAGTAAACATTGGTTTTTATCCTTAAAATCTAATTCAGTTTCATGGAATTTAAATATGCGGTACTCATTGATGACGGGCGCATAGGACTGCCTGCATTGATGTCGGATAACAAGGGAGATCCATTTCTTTTCGATAATCACCTTGAAGCAGCATTCGCTGCAAGAGAGGATTTGATGAAGCACAAAGACCCGGAAAGAATAGATATTATTGTGCTCTACAAACCGTCCAGTAAATCAATAGTTTTCAGGAGGGACAAATTTAGATACATGCCCGAATGCGTGATTCGCACGTATTGAATCCGATATTAATAATTTAACCATTATTTTATTACCAAATACAATAATAATACATGAAGCCCGATGCCCGCACCATTGTTTCATTAACAGTTATATTATCTGTTTTTATAGTTCTTGTTAGTCAGCTTTCCCCGGTTTCTGCAACCGCGGCTTCCCACAACCTTACCATCTATCTGATACTGAACAATACAGCCGACATGGTCTATGTCTCCCCTGCCGGCGCACCGGTTTCGGCCGGCAGCCTCGGCTCTGGTACGACCTATTCACATCCCACACACTCTTACATAGCTTCTTATTCGAGCAGCAACCTGCTCTCTGCCCTGATAGCCCTGGACTCGACATACATCAAAGCCAGCACACAAGGCACCAATCACATGCTTGAGATGAACCAGAACATAACGGACTACTACATTATCACGTTCACAAACGGGGACTGGAGAAAGATTGACGACATGATATCCATAATAGAAACAGGGGATTTCATGCAGGAGATATCACCGAGCTTCGCGTACGGGCTCGGGCTCAAATACCCCATCAAGATGGTGCTCAACTGTAGCGGCATTGACGTGCAGAGCAACCTTATTTTGAACCCGGGTACCCATGAGATACTTCTGGACTACAACCAGACAGACCCCACAACAAACAGGCCGGTGATGTCCATCAGCACCATATAGGTTATTCTGTTAAGAAAAAGATAACAATATGTTAGATTTATAAACCCCCTTTCCAATTATATAAAATCTTCAAGGAGGGAACAAATGGATATAAATACCAGGTCAATACTGTTTATAGGTATTGTCTTTGTCGTTGCCGTGTTGATTGGAACCAGCCTGACGGGATTCGTTTCTGTGGGTTCGGGTGGTGACGGAGAATGGTTGTGTTTTCAGCCTGACACTACCAACTGCGTCAGTTACATGAGCGGTGACCAGTGGAGAAACGAGAACTGCGGCATGAACAGCACCGGAGACGTTAACTGCGACATAATCTATAACGGACAGGCCTTAGAGATACCACTTTCACAGCTCAACCAGCTGGGGTTCTTCGGGAGCGATGACAAGGTATGCGAAGAATACGCCTGTGCGGTTGAAGTGTGGTCAAGGGTTCCCAGGCAAGAATAATTTATTTTTTAATTGATTTTTTATTTCCCATGTAGGGCTGCAGCGCCCTGGGTATTTTTACAGAGCCGTCTTTTTGCTGGTAGACCTCCAGTATAGCTATCATGGTCCTGCTGGTTGCAAGCGCCGTGTTGTTAAGTGTGTGCACGAACCCTGCGGGCGGGGCGCCTTCTTTCTCCCTGAATCTTATATTCAGCCGCCTTGCCTGATAGTCGGTGCAGTTGGAGTTCGAGCCTATTTCCCTGTACTTGCCGTCGGCCATCCATATCTCGGTATCGTACTTCTTGGCGGCTATGCTGCCTATATCACCCGTGCAGACATTCACGACCCTGTATGGCAGACCGAGCTTTTTGTACAGCGTTTCAGAGTTCCTTTGCAGCTCCTCGTGCATCCTCCACGACTCGCTCGGGTGGCAGAAGATAAACTGTTCGACCTTGTTGAAGTGGTGCATGCGGAAGAGCCCTTTGGTGTATTTGCCATGCGCCCCTATTTCCCTGCGGAAGCACGGGCTTATACCAACGAGCTTTATAGGCAGCCTCTCCTTCTCCAGAATCTCGTCCATGAACATGGAGGCCATTGGGTGCTCTGACGTTGCTATAAGATAAAGGTCGTCATTCTCGATCTTATACATGACGTTCTCAAAATCATTCATGTCAGTCACACCTTCGTATGGTTTCCTTCGCATCATGAAGGGCGGCTCAACAGGCACGTATCCTTTTTCCGAGAGAAAGTCGAGGGCAAACATCATTATTGCATAATCAAGCATTGCAAGTTCCTTCTTCAGGTAGAAAAATCCCGTGCCGGCCACCTTGGCTGCTCTGTCGGAGTCAATCAGTCCCAGGCCCTCGGCCACTTCGAGATGATTCTTTGCCCGGTGCACGTGCTTCGGTACCTTGCCCCACTTCCTTAGCTCGACGTTGTCGTTCTCGTCCCTGCCCACAGGAACGGACTTGTCAAGTATATTCGGTAGCCGCATATGACAGAACCTTGCCTTTTCCCTGTACTTCTCCGCCTCTGCCTCAAGCCTCTTTATCTGCTTCGGAAGCTTTCCAGCCTCGGCTATCTTCGCCTTTGCATCCTTCTGTTTGGCCCTGAGCCCCGCAATCTCCTGCGTTACAAGGTTCCTCCTGCGCCTGAGCTTCTCAATCTTCTGCAGGCATTCCCTCCACGCTTTGTCATTCTTCAAAAAACCATTGAGCAACGTCAGCTTTTCCTTTTCTCCCCTCTTCTGCAAATCCTTCCTTACAATCTGCGGGTTTTCCCTGAGAAGCTTGGGGTCAAGCACAAAACCACCTATAGAAATATGGGACTCATAAAATATATATCATTCCTGAAACGACAGAAAAAAGAAAATACGTTTTATTATTGTGGCGAAGAATTAAAAAAACACACCCAGCTCCGGCATGGAAATACTTTTATTTGTTCGGCGCCAATTATTGAAGGGTTTCCTTGAGTAAAAGATTTAACCAAGAAGAATATTTAAGGCGTCTGACAGATGCCGCGCTTTATCTGGTTGGACAATTCAATGGCAAACCAATATATTATGGGCATTTCCATATGCTGCTGCAAAAGGCTGGCAAGCTTGTTTTCCCACCCGAAGAAGATTGGATAGATAGATCAGGGTTTCCAAAATCAGTAAGGATAACAAGCATTCTGCAAGAGTCTCTGAATTTGGAGTTCTTCCAAACCGAAACTGCACCTAGTAGTGTGAAGTTCTACCAAACCGGAATTGCACCTAGTAGTGTATATCCCCAGAGAGTCTGCGCCAGTGAAATATCTGACTTTTTTAGTGACAAAATGGATTACGTTGAAGCATTGATTGAATACCCGTCAGGTCTTCCTCGACAGAAGTTATTTACATGCTTTGACCAATTAATATAAGCCTAATACGGTTTCTGGGTGCGGGGCATGGTATTTGAACTGGCGCTGGGTATCGGAGTCGTCATTACT
>JAFCEM010000031.1 GCA_017609145.1 Candidatus Aenigmatarchaeota archaeon
TGGCTTATGCCACTACCGCAGGAACTGCGGGAAGTCAAGCCTGTGGAGACAGTGCCTATGTCCACGAAGCAGGAAGCTATAACCTCAACCGAAGGTTAGGTTATAGTAGTTCACCTTAGGAAACAGCCCTGAAACTGTTTCATACAAAGTATAAAAAGGTAAAATTCAACTAAAATCTGATAACTATGCTGTCGAAGATACCAGCGAATTTGGAGAAGGTAAGAAAGGAAGACCTGGACAAAGAGATTCTGAGGCTTGGTATTATAGCAGAGCTTGATGCAGTAAGCCTGTATGAACAGCTTGCAGCCATGACGCAGAATAGTGACATAAGGAAGATTCTTCTGGATGTGGCAAAGGAAGAGAAAACACATGTGGGTGAATTCCAGGCACTTCTTTTGAAGGAAGACCCAGAGCAGGTTAAGGAACTGGAAGCGGGGAAAAAAGAAGTTGAAGAAGAGCTTTCGGAATAGGCTCATGATGACAAAGCTTAATCTCTTGGATTCTGTTAAGAAGCTTAAGAAGAGCAAAATCCGCAGCCTTGTTGATGCCCGCATCAGGGAGTTCAGTAAAAAGAAGAACCGCCATGAATTATTCAGCGAGCTTTGTTTCTGCCTGCTCACGGCAAATTCAAGCGCAGAGCAGTGCATAAGGATACAAAAAGAGCTCGGTGAAATGTTTTGCTCACTTTCTGAAAAAGAGCTAGCAACCAAACTGATGCAGTTTGGCCATCGCTTTCCAAACACACGGGCCCGGTATATTGCAGAGGCAAGGAAGCACATTAATTCTTTGCCTGAAATCACAGGTACTGGAACCAGCGGGGAACGGATAAGGGAATGGCTGGTCAGGAACGTGAAAGGGCTCGGATACAAGGAGGCGAGCCACTTCCTGAGGAACATCGGTTGTGAGGACCTTGCAATAGTAGATTTCCACATAATGGACCTTCTGGCAAGCTATGATCTCATTCAGAGGCCGAAGACGCTGACGAAAAGGAAATACCTTGAGATTGAAGCTATGCTGAAAGGGATTGCACGGGCACTGAGGCTGACACTCGCGGAGCTTGACTTTTATCTTTGGTACATGGAAACAGGAAAAGTGCTGAAGTGACTGTTGTGATAAATTTAAATACCTTCGCCGCAAATAATATAGCATGCATACGGGCCAGCAAAGCTATCTGAAATTTTGGACTTGCTTTTTTAAGCGATAGTTTCATTGGTCTGCTGCTCGCCTGATTCTTTTTGTCTAAGTGCAACACAGAAACAACACAACTCTTCACGATTTACGGGTGAGCCACAGCTTTGAAGGAAGGAGGTGAAAGGTATGTATGTCAAGGAAATAAGTGATTCAGAGAGACCCCGTTACCTTGCATGTTCAGCAAAGAGATATGCCAATGAATATAATTTATCACCATACGATTTTGCCCAGTTTCTGGCCAAGCTCTGGGAATGGGGTTCGGATATAATGAAGCACCCAGAGATTGAGAAGCTTAGGCAGGAAAAGATATGATAATCAGTGCTTTTTAATCTCCTTCATTATAACCTTCATGACCAGGCTGCCCGGGGCCCGACCCCTGACATCTTTCATGACAAGGCCCATAAGGGCTTTTTCAGGCCTTGCCACCTTCATCACCTGCGGATTTTTCCTGATGACATCACGGACAACATTCTCGACATCCGGCTCGGAAAGCCCCTCACCCGCTGATGTAACTACGTCTTTTACCGGCTTGCCCCCGGACAACTGTTTCAGCATGCCTTCCAGAGTCTCTTTTGGTACCTTCTTCTTTCCGAGTGCCCCGAAGAACTCATCCAGTTTTTCATCAGGCACAGGGAACTGTTTCAAATATTTGGTGAGCACGTTTGCAACAGTCTTTGCGTCTGAAACATTAGCGAGTTTTTCAAAAAGCGCTGCTTTTCCTGACCTGACAACCTGTTTCGCGAGTTCCTCCCCGAGCCCGTATTGTTTCATCAGCCTCTGCTCAGTATCGGTCATAATCTCTGGAAGGGATTTCTTTATCCTTTCAAGCATCCTGCCAGTGACCTGGATGGGTGGACAGTCGGTTTCAGGGTACATTCTTGCAGCACCGGGCAGAGGCCTCAGAAAATCCGTCCTGCCATCAGGGAGTGCCCTCCTGACGTCACTGCTGACATTCTTCCCTTTCGCTACTATACCCTTCTGCCTTATGACCTCTTTTTCCACTATCTTCGGTATCATGTTGAGCTTCTGCACGCCTTTTATCTCACACCTTGAGCCCCCGGTAATCGAGATATTCAGATCCTGTCTTATCGTGCCTATCCCGCGCTTTACCTTACCAGTTGACCTGAGAATCATCCCTAGCTTCTCCGCAACCTCCCTGGCCTGTTCAGGTTCATGTATGTCCGGGCTCGTGCCTATTTCCACAAGAGGTATACCGAGCCTGTTCAGCCCGTAAACAACACCTTTTCTGTCCTTCTTCAGAATCTGCGCAGAGTCCTCCTCAATGCATACGTTGGTTATGCCAACCCTGCCAAAGCCTGTATCAACCCATCCATTGAGCCCGACCAGGGCTGTCCTTTGAAACCCGGATGTATTGGAGCCGTCCAGGACAGTCTTTCTCATGACCTCAATCTCTTCTGGTATCTCGCAGTTGAGCATCACTGCAATCTGCAGTCCTATCTCAAGGGCTTGTCTGTTCATTGGGTGTGGGGGTTCCTCGTCAAGCTCAACAGCACATGATTCATTCATGTAAACCTTGTACCTAAAGACTTTGCCTTTAAGCGTTTCATGCATGGCAGCCGTATCAATCTTTCCGAGTTCACCGGCAACAGCCCTGAGCTTCCTCTTCACCTCGAAAACAGGTTCCCTGTCCTGGAACGCGGCCGAGCATTCACAGAAAAGCTTGTGCTTCGTTGCAAGCTGCTGATGGATCTCAATCCCGCATTTCAGGCCAAGTTTTTTGTAGTCCATACAAAGCATCCTTTTGCATATCACCGGATTTAATACAAAAACGTCCCTACTAGTGTTCTTGATGTTATTTCTTCGGCATAGTTGGTGAGCATGATCTCCCTCACCTTTTCAGGGTCTTTCGTGTGCCCTAGAGCCCATCCAAGCTTCACGAGCGCCACCTCGCTTAGCATGTCACCTCCGGGTATTGCGCCGGTTTCCTTGTAGAGAATCCTCAGGTTGGTGTAGACACTCGTATTTATCCTGCCGTATATGGTCTGCGGGGTTATGACAAAGGGCACCCCATCCTTGGTGTGCTTCTTTATTATGCTGGTCCAGTTTTTCTTTGCCTGCACGGGTACATGGCCGAGTCCAGAACCCTCAATGACAAAGCCCCTGAACCCCCTTGAAATGTAGTAATTGATTACGTCAGGATCAGAGCCCGGGTAGGTCTTGAGCATTGCAACCTTTGGCTCGAACTTCAAATCGGGCTTCACCTTTCCATTATCATCCCTTTTTTTGTGTTTTCTGTTCTTTACCATGATTTTTCCATCAGGCCAGACCTTTGCAAGGGGATACTCGTTTATGGGCCTGAACGCATCCCTTCTTTGCGTGTCCATCTTGCGCACGTGCGTGCCCCTTGTGAAAAGGCAGTAGTCATCGTCTATTCTTCCGTGCATGCACACCCCGACCTCTGCGATGTCCGACACAGCTGTGTGTGCTGCGCAGAGAAGGTTCATCCCAGCGTCGCTGCTTCCTCTGTCAGAACTCCGTTGCGCCCCGACGAGAACGACCGGCTTCGTGAGCCCGCGAAGGAAGAAAGAAAGTGCCGCTGCTGTGTAGTGAAGAAAGTCTGTCCCGTGGGTGACTATGACACCCCTGTCCCCGGAATTCAGTTCTCTGGCAACAGCCCTGGCAATCTGCTTCCAGTCCTGCGGCTCCATGTCCTCGCTCATTTTAGTGAATGGTGTTACAAGCTTCCTGATATTGACCGCCTTGGCCAGCTCCGGGATATTGTAAAGGAATTCGCCCGGGTCTTTTACTGCATAAACACCACCTGTCCTGTAGTCAACACGGGACGATATTGTGCCCCCTGTTGATATGAGCGAAATCTTCGGCTTGCCTGCGCTGAACTTCAGCTTGCCGCTTGTTTTCGTTTTCCCAAGCTCAAATTCGGCTTCTTCCTCAACGAGCACGGGTTCTGTGCCCTTGCCTTTTTCCACGGCAGCTCCAGCCTCCATTTTCACGCCTATATTGTAGCCATTGTCCACCAACTTGATAACTAGAATATCCGGGTTCCCGGATACTGTCTGGGGCATAAGAAGCCCCGATATCTTCCGTCCTTCTTTCGTGACCGTGACCATATCTCCGATTTTGAGCTTCTTCCTTTTCAGAAACGACTCAATCCTCTTTGAGTACATAAACACCAGCTAATTTATTATTGGGGTTCTGGATTAAAAAGTTCGCTTTAAAGAACAACAAAAAACTTTAAAAGCGTGTTCCTGAATTTTACCCACGTCGTACCCTGTGTCCGTACAGCCTGGCGAGGTGAATAACATAGTTGAGTATCTCTCTTTTGTCCATCTTGCTTCTGCCCAGCTTCCGGTCACTGAAGGTGTATGGCACTTCTGTGATTCTTTTGTTGTGCCGACCCTTGACGATTACTTCGAGTCCTATCTTGTAACCTATGGGGTTTAGCTTCACTCCCTTGATGATGTCCCTGCGGAAGAAGAAGAACCCTGAGACAGGGTCTTTCAGGCCGGTCAGGCCCCTTGCAAGCATCCTAGCGCCCATGGAGATTATTTTACGTCTTCTTGGCCAGTTCTCCGTGCCCCCGCCGGAGACGTGCCTGCTGCCTATCACAAGGTCTGTGCTGCCTGTTTGCAGGGGCTCGAGCATGTCCGGTATTGCAGCGGGCGGATGTGAGAGGTCGGCGTCCATGACCCCTATGAATTCACCAGAGGCATGCCTGAAACCCTCGATAACTGCGGAAGAAAGCCCTTTTTCGGTCATTCTTCTCACGGTCTTGATATTGTAGCTTCTGCCCAGCTCCTGCGCAGCCTTCCATGTCATGTCGGGAGAATCATCATCCACGACAACAACCTCACCGCTGATGTTGCTGCTCCTGAAAACGGAGAATATCTGCGGGATTATCTTTTCTATATTCCCCTTTTCGTTGTATGTAGGGATTATGACTGAAACCGTCCCTTCAGCGCCTGCACGGGTTTCGGGTAACCTGAACCCTCCGAATGAACCCTCGGACCATGTCCATTTGAGATTGACAACATAATTCCATATCACAGCGCAGGCTATGCCCACTAGGTTAGAATAGAGGTAATGAAAGCCACCCGTTACCAGCATGAAAAGCACTGCCATGTTGATGGCAAGTCCCCCGAAAGAGACCAAATTGAACCGCACTCCACGATTAAAAGAGCCGCCTCGGTTGCGTGACCTGTCCCTGAAAGTCCAGAGCTCGTTCAGGATGAAGTTTGTCACTATTGACAACTCTATACCGATTGCGCTTGATACCAGATAAAAAAGGCCGGCGAACTCCGTGAGAAGCCAGAGCAGGCCCTCATTCACCAGAACACCGCTCGCGCCGACTATACAGAACTTGACGAAACGTTTCATGAATAGAATTAGGTTTTGTTGCTTTTAGGCTTTTTCTTTGTTTCAGGCTGCACGGGCTCTTTCTTTGCTTTCGTTTCGGGTTCGGTTTTTTCAGATTTCTCTTCTGTTTTCTCTTTGAGCGGCTCTTTTATGACGGTTTCTTCCTTGCCAAGACCCGAGGTTTTCTTTGGCTCTTCAGCAGGCGTTGAGAGCTTGCCTGTCTTTGCCTCTGCGACCCTGTCTATAAGCCCGCTTATTCTGCCCTTCTTTTTTTCTTCTTTCGTGATGACCAGCTCTTCAGGAAGACGTGCCGTTACAATTCCATCCTCAATCGTGGCTTTGAGCTTTATTTTTCCCGGGGGTTTCTGTATGCCTCTTGTCCATACCTTTTCGTTAAGCCGCTGCGAAAGCTTGACATCAGCAGCATGCATGTGCCTGAAAAGAAATGCTTTTATTGTATTGACAGCCCTCTTGGCTCTCCTGTTTCTCGGGACCTTCAACCATTCCTTGCGAAGCGGAATGGTATATATCCTCTCTCCGATTTCGGCTTCCTTTTTTGCCATAAGTTATACCTCAGACTTTCAGGCTCTCTCTTCTCCATCTCCTCGTTGGTGTTCTTATCCTTCTGGTCCTGGCGTGCTTGAGCCCGAATTTCTTTATGTCAGCCCATCTGGGAGCCGATCTCTTCTTTCCCCTGGCGATAAGCCTGTTCTTCCTGCCCGACGGCTTGTTTCTGCTCATTTATTTTCTCCTTATTTTGGTCTCTTTCTTTTTTGACAACAGCTTCAGTATTTCCGTAAGCTTTTCATCAGTGATTTTTTCACCGAGTCTTCCTGCCTGGTAAATTTGAATTAGGTAGAGTTCAACGCTGCCTGCAAGCGTTTCGTTCACCATTCTCACACGCGACAGTCTCTCACTGGCCTCCTTCGTGAGTATCTGGCTGAGCAGCTGCTTTTTCATTTCCTCAATCTGCTTCATCTGGTTCCTCTTTTGCAGCTCCTGTATATCAATGTTTTCCATTCCAGCACCTCATTTGCAGGCTTTTGCTATGTTATTTAGGAATTTCTGCCCTTCCGGTGTTATATGTCTGCCTTTACCCTTTTCACTCTTTACGAATCCGGCGGACTCCAGCTGCTGGAGTATTTTCCTTAATATGGCACCTGATGCCCTTTTCTTGTGTTCAGGCTTATGACCCATGTTTTTCCTGCCGCCATATACCTTCCTCAGTTTGGATACCCCAAGTCCCTGCTTAAGGTATACCTTCCTCAGCACTGAGGCAGCCCTTATATACCACCAGTTTTTCTGGGTCGGAGTCCTTTCCCTATCTTTCCCTGTCTTTACATATTCGGACCATTCCGGAGGCTTGAATTCCTCCATACCCTGCATTTTTTCAGCCGCTTTCTCTATCAGCTTTTGCGAATCAATATCCAGTATCATGCTCTCACGCAGTATTTACTTAATTCATTATTATTTAAATATAAGTTTTATTTCCTTTTTTCTTTCCTGTAGGGATATCTTCTGATACTGCCGCAATTAAGACAGGTTATTGTTACTGCCTGCTGTTTTGCGCTGGTCCTTACTCTGCAGTTAATCCTGGGAACAAGATAGCTGCCGCATTTTTTGCAGAATCTTTTTTTTAGGGCTCCGGGAATCTGAATATTGTAGCGCATCGCGGTTTTCCTTGCCATTTCGACGTACCGATTTGAGCGCTCCGGATGCTTTTTGAATTCATTCTCGGCCTGCTCAAAAAGCTTTCGTATCCGTTCCATTGCAATTTCTTTTTGCCATCCGGGTTTTGTTCTTCTGGGCATTGAATAATATTTGGAGCCCTATTCTATTAATATCAGCTTATATAATCAGTCTTCTTTCTTGAATTTCAGTTTGATTTTGTTGGTCCTTCCCATCGGCTCAATTTCCAGTATGCCCCTTTCACTGAGGTTCTTTAAGAGCCTTGAAACCTTTGCCTTTGAAAAATTAGTTTCCCTTACTATTACCTTCTGCATGGCACGGTTTTCATGTGCTTCAAGAATGTCTATGACCTTCCTTTCGTCCGTTGTCAGTACGGATGAAACAACCTCTGCCTCGGATTTTGATTGTTTTGGTTCTCTTTTAATATAGACAGCAAGCCCACCCATGACAGCCAGTACGGCAGCGGTCATCGAGACAATAAGTATGTTGAATATGGGCCCGCCAAATGGTGTTACATAAAGCACAGAGAATTCAAGGGTATCGTCGGACGAAAGGTTATTCTTTTCCCAGTGAACGGTTATGTGTTTTCCGTCGCTTCCGATTTTGCCGTTGGATGGAAAAAATGATTCATTTGCAACTTCTTTCATCAAAACACTGTTCTCCGGAAGCTTTATTATTACAAAACTTTCATTTACAGGGACAGAGATATCATAGTTTGTAGTGAAATAATATCCGTTTTCTATTTTGCTGATCCTGTCCTTGGTTTTGAATTTCAGTGTAAGAAAGTTGTTTTCTTCTGTCATGTTAACAAAGTCGCATGATATCATGCTTCTTTCATCGACATGAAATACATTGCAGTTTGCGGATTCAAAATTAGCATCTGCCGTGAGATTGTACACCGTAAAATCAAAATTGAGTTCCAGGTGAGTTATTGGTTCTTCAAACTGCAATCCCAAAACAG